>NZ_JAENRY010000087.1 GCF_016612545.1 Streptomyces sp. MBT65
GGTCATGGCCGTGGCTGTGGGGGTGGTCGTCGTCGTGGCTGTGGGGGTGCGGGTGTGCGTGGGTCTCGGCGTGGGGGGCCGCGGAGCCGGCGTGGGCGTGGGCGGAGGCCAGGACCAGGGAGCGTTCGGGGGCCTTGGTGGTCTCGTGCTGGTGATCGTGATCGTGATCGTGGGGGTGCGGGTGCGGGTGTGAAGTGGCTTGTGGGCGTGGGCGGTTGCGCCAGGCTCGGCGTACGAGGTTGGCGCCGGCGAAGAGGACCAGGGCGCCGCTCGCGATGCCGAGCCAGGCGATCACCGACGGGGTCGCGGCGGAGCCGGCCGTGACCAGGAGGCCCAGGGCGATCACGCCGAGGGTGTGGGTGACGGTGACCGAGGCGGCGAGCGGGAGGACGTCCTTGAGCCGGGCGCGACCGCCCCGCGCGGCGGCGGTGGCCGCCATCAGGGTCTTGCCGTGGCCGGGGGCGAGCGCGTGCATCGCGCCCAGGGCGATCGCGATGANCAGCGCGAGCGCGGCGAAGCCGACGGTGAGGTGGTGGCGGGCCACCAGGTTGTTCAGCGCCTCCGTCCAGCGGTCGGCGCCGCGCGGCAGCACGGAGGCGGCGGGCGGTTCCGACGTGGACTGGTCGGCGTCGGTGAGGGCCGGGCCGCCGGGGCGCGCGTGCAGGGACGCGGTCGTGGTGTCGGCGGGGGAGGAGAGCAAGTCCTTGGGGTAGCTGGTGAGTTCGTGCGAAATGGACTTCTTCGCCACGTCCGACTTGGTGAGCGTCATCCGGTCGGCGCGGGCGGTTATCTCCCGCCAGCCGGGACCGGTGGTCAGGCCCGCGCTGTGGAAACCGAGGGCGACCGTGCTGCCCTTGGGGAGCGGCGCGGTCGAACTGCACTCCACCCGCAGGGTGTTGAGCCCGGCCTGCCCGGGGCGCAGGCGCGCGGTGCTGCTGCCGGGCGTGAGCGCGACCGTCCGTCCGTCCACGGTGACCTTGCTGCCTTCGGCGGCCTTGTCGCACCGCTGCCGGGCCCACTCCGTGATGCCCAACTGCTTGATGTCCGGCTTGGCCTGGGTCGCCGGGATCTCGGCGAGGTCCTCGATGTGCGTGACGCGCAGCGTGCCGGGGGCGACGACGAGGCCGTCGTAGCGGTTGACGGTGAAGTTGCCGAGGGGGTGCGCGCTCGCGGTCGCCGTGGGGACGAGGAGGAGGGCGCCGGCGGCGGTGAGGACGGCCGCGGCGGAGGCGAACAGGCGGCGGGCGGGCCTCGGTCGGAGGCGGCGGACGGGCCTCACTTGGTCGCCTCCAGCGCCTTGCGGGCCTTGCTCGCGCCCAGGGGGGAGAAGCCCGGGTTCAGCTTCAGGGCCTTGGTGAGGTGGGCGCGGCCGTCGGCCTTGTGGCCGGTGGCGAGCTCGATCATGCCGAGGTGGTAGATGAAGGAGGCGTTGTGGTAGTTGGTGGCCGTGGCCCGGCGGGCGTAGGGGAGGGCCTCCTGGTCGCGGCCGTTGACGTGCAGGGCCCAGGCCAGGGCGTCCGCGGTGTGCACGGTGTGGCGGCGGGCCCACTCGGCACGGGCGGCCTTCAGGGCCGACTTGACGTCGCCGTGGTCGGCGGCGGCGAGTGCGGTGTCCAGGTCGGCGTTGACGCCGTTGGCGCGGGCCAGCGCGATCCAGGCGTCGACGAGGGCGTACTGGTCGTCGGCCTTCGCCCTGTCGCCCTCGGCGCCCCGGCTCTCGTACAACTCACCGAGTTCCACGAGGGGTTGGGGGAGGGGGTAGCGGGAGACGACCAGTTCCATGCCCTTGATGGCCTCGGCTCGGTCGCCCATGGCGGCCTGGGTGCGGGCGCGGCCCTCCAGGGCGGGGAGGTAGTTCTCGTCGGCGGCGAGGGCGCGGCTGTAGAAGTCGAGGGCGGACTTGTAGTCGCCCTGGTTCCAGGCGAGTTGGCCGAGCGTGCCGGCCACGTACGAGATGTCGCCGGGGGAGGTGGCGCTCGCGAGCGCCTGCTCCAGGACGGTGCGGGCGGTGGTGACGTCGCCGCGCAGTTCGTGCACGTACGCGTACCGGGTGAAGACCGGGACGCCGGGCTTGCGGGCGTCGGCGAGGTCGGCGGCCTTCGACGCGTCGGCGTAGCGGCCGAGTTCGACGAGTGCGTCGATACGGGAGCACAGGGCTCTCTCGCTGTACGGGTTCTCCTTCAGCACCTGGTCCGCGTAGGTCAGGGCTTCCTTGAACTCGTGCCGGGCCGCGGCGAGCGCGGCCTGCCCCTCGACGGCGTTCTCGTTGCCGGGCGAGACCTTCAACGACCGTTGCAGGGCGGCCTGCGCCTGCGGGTACCGGGACGGGTCGCCCTTCGTCCGCGCCTGCTCCACATAGGCCAGTCCCAGCGTCGCCCACCCGTCGTAGTCCTTGGGCTGCGTCCTGAGATGAGCCTGCAAAGAGGCGATACTCGCGTCCAGACTCCCACTCGCCAACAACTCCGGCGACACGGCACTGGACGCGGCGACCCCGGTGGCCCCGCTGTCCTTGGCGGCCCCGATCGCAATCGCCCCGGCGGTCATCGCCACGGCCAACAGCGCCGCACAACCGGCAAGTTGCACCGCCCGCCAGCGCCGACCCGCGGCGGCCACCCGACGCACGGCGGCGATGCGGTCGTCGTCGGGGTGGTGGGGGAGGGCCGGGTCTTCGCCAGGGGGTGTGTGGCTGTGGGGAGTTGTGTGGTCGTGGTCGTGATGGTGGTGGCCGCCGCTGTGTCCGTCGGCCGTGGTGTGGTCGTGCGGGGTCGCGTGGCTGTGGTCGTGGTGGTGGGCGCTCGGTCCGTCGGCCGTGGCGTGACTGTGGGGGACCGGTTCGCCGGTGGCGTCGTGGCTGTGGGCCGGTTCATCGGCGTTGCCGGGTACGGGAGTCGGGGCCGCGCCGTCGACGGGGGAGGCCGACTCGGGGGACCCGACGGCGGCACGCTTCGGAGCACCGGGCGTCTCGGCGTCGGCCACGGCTTCGGAGACATCGGCGCCCGGGGCCCGCGGCTTCTCGCCGCGAACCGAGCTGTTGGTCGCCGGAACTGATTCCGTGGCGGCGAGCACCGGCCCGACCGCGCCGTCCGGTCCGGCGGCGACTTCCACGACCCGCTCAACCGTCGGCCCGGCGGCCGACTTCGGGGTGTGCGAGCTGTCCGACCCGGTGCCAGTGCCCGCGGGCTGCGCGTCCGTCGGCTCGTCGGCAGAGGCGGAGCTGCGCTCGCTCGCGGCCTGCGGGGCGGAACCTGTGTTTCGTTCTTCCGTCGGGCCGACGGCGGGATCCGTACTCCGCTCACCCCCCGACTCGGCGGTCGCCCTCGAGTCGTCCGAACTGTCCTGTCCAGCAGCGGAGTTGGTGCTCCGCTCACTCACCGGTCGTCCCTCGACCGGCTTCGCGGTGCGTGCGTCCTCCGGTCCGGCGGCCGGCTCCGTAGCGGGTCCCCCTTCCCGTCCGGTGACCGGCTTCGCAGCGAGGCCACCCTCTGGTCCGGCGACCGGCTCGGTAGCGGGTCCGTCCCCCGGTCCGGCGAAGCGCTTCGCGGCGCGCCCGCCATCGAGACCGGCGCTCACCTCTCCGCCACTCTCGCCGTCACTCTCGTTCTCTCCCACGTCCCCCGACTCCTCCCCTTGCTCCCACAGCCGCTCCCACTCCCGCTCCGCCGCAGGCACCGGCACCGGCGTTTCGCCGTGTTCGCCCTCCGGCGGCTTGTTGTCGTTCTCGCGCGGGGCCATGCCGTTTCCTCCATCGCCTGGGTGGATCAGTGGTTCCGTGGATCGGCGGACACATGTGGATACGTGGGGCAAGTGCCGTACTGCTCAAGGAAGGTGAGACGTGGGGGTGGCGCGGCCCGCACCGTGGGGGAAGGTACTGTGCGGGCCGCGCCAGTCGGTGGGGTCTAGTACGGGCGGTAGCTCATCCGGCGGCGCCACCACGCGACACCCGCGCCGATCAGCAGGACACCGGCCACACCGGAGGCCGCCGAGGCGACGATCAGCATCATGTTGTCCGTACCGGAGGACGAACCCGCCGGCTGCAACGCGTCGCCCAGCTGGTTCTTGACGTCACTGCCGCTGGTCGTGCCCTTGGCGAGCGGACCGCGCGAACCCGAGGTCGGCTCGGCGACGTAGGGGAAGTACTTCTCGAAGCCCTTGTCGTTCTTGTCGACCGCGTCGCCCAAGTCGTTCTTGGAACCGACCAGTTCACCCTCCATGACCTGGAGCGCCTCGTCGATCACGTCGTCGGTGAGCCGACGCCCGTTCGGGAAGCCCGCGTTGTCGCCGTCCAGGACACCGAGGCGCTTGGGGTGCGCGGTCGGCTTGATCGACGTGTTGAGGCGCAGCATCTCCGACGGCTTCGCGTACGGCTGAAGCGTGTTGAGGTCCTTGACGCCCGTGAGGAACACGCTGACGAGGTCCTTGCGCGGCTCGGCCGGCGCCTTGATCTTGTAGATCGACTCGATCAGCTTCGGGATCTCGGGCTCGGTCACGTTCTTCAGGAACTGCGCGTCGTCCTTGGGCTCGGACGCGTTGAACTTGTCCTTGTCCTTCTGCGGGTTGACGACCTCGTTGACCAGCGGGTTGCCCAGGCGCGAGACCTGCGTGTAGTAGCCCTTCGCGTTCTTGCGCTGGGTCGTGGAGTAAATACCCACGGTCGGACGGGACTTGGACTGCCGGATCAGGTCGTTCGGCACCTGGAGGGCGATCGTGTTGACGTTGTAGCCCTTGAGGGTGTCGTTGCCGACCTCGCTCAGGTTGCCGCCGTAGAGCAGGTCGAAGACGCGCAGATCGGCGAAGAACGGGTCGTCGGCCTGGCCCGCGAAGGTCGCGCCGCCGTTCGTCGTCTTGTAGATCGCCTGCGAGCGCAGCTTGGCGTAGTCCGGCATCGACGCGTCGCCGACGTCCGAGGGCGCCGCCGGGATGTCGTCGGCGATCTTGGTCTTGTAGACCTGCTTGCCCTTCTTGAGCTTGATCAGCTCGACGTCGTACGACTGCGTGATGTTGAGGTCGGGGTCGGTGAGGCTGGTGACCGGACCCGTGTTGTACAGGAACGTCTTCTTGTTCTTGATCTGCGTGCTGAAGGTGTAGCGGAAGATGAAGTCGTCCAGCGCGTCACCGTTGTTGTCGATGTGCAGGTCGTACTGGGCGTCGTCCGCGAACTGGTAGAAGTTCGGGCCGCCGGCGGGCTCCTCGAACGGGATCCAGTTCGCCACGATCGTCGTGGTGTCCGGCTTGTCCGGACTGACGAACGCGTACAGGTCTGTGTTGTCGTACTGCGGAGTCCCCGAGATGAGGGGGGCCTCCCGGTGGGAGGAGGCCGAGGCCACTCCCGGTGCCAGCGCGGCCGTGCCGGCGGCTGCGAGCCCCCCGGCGGCCAGCGCCCCACATATGAGGGCCGCAAGCTTCTTACGTCCCGCACCGCTCCTGGAGATAGGTGTCATGCCGTCCGTCCTCAGTGCCAACTTGCCTGACGCTCGGGGATTCGGAGCAGGCGACGGGGCGGATTGGTCAAACCTGAAAAGTTTTTTTGGCGCCCCGGAATCCTTCCCTTGACCCGCGTTTTGGGCACGCTGATCCGTAACCCATCCGTAGGGGTGTTCGCTACGAACGCCTCGTGTGACGGGATGTGATGAGGGGATGGGCCGCGTGCGGTCGAAGAGTGGGGGACGAGTGGAGGCCGACGAGCTCCTGGTGCAGGTGGCGGCAGGTGACCAACGGGCCTTCGAGGAGCTGTACGGACTGGTGTCCGGGCCGGTGTTCGGGCTGGTGCGCCGGGTGGTGCGCGACCCGGCGCAGTCCGAGGAGGTCTCCCAGGAGGTGCTGTTGGAGATGTGGCGGTCCGCCGCCCGCTTCGACCCCGGCCGGGGCAGCGCCCTGTCCTGGGTGCTCACCCTCGCCCACCGCCGGGCCGTCGACCGGGTGCGCAGCGCTCGCGCGGCCGGCGAACGCGAGCAGCGCGAGGCCCGCCGCTCCCACCACCCCGCCTTCGACCAGGTGACCGAGGAGGTCGAGGCAGGCCTGGAACGCCAGTTGGTGCGCCGCTGCCTGGACCGGCTCACCGCCCTGCAACGGCAGTCCGTCACCCTCGCCTATTACGACGGCTATACGTACCGTGAAGTGGCCGAGCGGCTGTCGCTGCCGCTGGGCACGGTCAAGACCCGCATGCGCGACGGACTCACCCGGCTGCGCGACTGCCTGGGAGGTGTCGCATGAGCATCTTCGCCCGACTGTTCCGCCGGGGGGATCTCCACTCGCTCGCCGCCCCCTACGCCCTGGACGCGCTCGAGCCCGATGAGCGCCGCCAGTTCGAGAAGCACCTCAGGGGCTGCGACCGCTGCGCCGAGGAGGTGCGGGCCATGAGCGAGGACGCGGTACGCCTCGCCTGGTCCACGGTGGCCCAGCCGCCGCTCGCCATGCGCGACCGGGTGCTGGCCGCCGTACGGCAGACTCCGCAGGAGCCCGGGCCGCTGCGGGAGCGTGTGCGGGAACCGCAGGCGCGGGAGCGGACGCGGGAGTACACGCCCCGGCTGCCGGCCCATGTGTGGGGCGCTGAGCCGCAGGCCGCGCGCGCCCGCGTGCCCCAACGGCGCCCGTTCTTCGTGCCGTTCGCCACCGCGACGGCCGCCGCCGCGCTCGTCGTGGCCTCGCTGTTCGCCGTGCAGGCGAACAAGACACAGGACAAGCTGGACGCCGCGCAGTCGCAGTCGCGTGAGATCGCCCACGTTCTCGCGGCGCCCGACGCCCGAGCGACCACCGGCGCGGACAGCGCGGGCCGGAGCATCGGCGTGATCGCCTCCGCGTCGGAGGGGCGCGCGGTCGTCACCCTGAGCGGATACGGCGCGCTGCCGAGCGGGCGCGTGCATCAACTGTGGCTGATGCGCCCCGATGTGCAACCGCGCTCCCTCGGGCTCTTCAAGGACGACACGCCCTTGGTCGCCGCCGGACTCGACAAATCAGCAACATCACTCGCAGTGACCGTGGAGCCCGACGGGGGCTCAGCGCAGCCCACAACGCAGCCAGTTGTCCAACTCGCCCTGAAATCGGTTGGATTCGGAGAGTAATCAAGGAGGGGTGGTCAACACCCTTACGGGGAAGGTGAATCCTGAGACCTCGATACACGAGTGCCCGGTTGGGGCGATAGGGTTACCCTGCCCGGGCCGGGTGGACTCGTACGGGTGGGGAGTGACATGGAACAGATAGTGCGCAGCAGGGCAAGGGTCCCTGCGATCACGTGCGGGAGCAGCGCGACGAGTTCGCGCCTCGACCGCCATCTCTCGGTGCTGGGCGGCCCTGTCGTCCCGCAGCGCGAGACGGCCGAGGCGACCTCGTTGATGCGCGAGCTGACCTCGCGTGACACCACGCAGGAACGCAGTGCCACAGGTACCCGCGTGAGCCGCGTCAAGCTCTTCGCGCCACTGCGCAGACTGCGCCGTTCGCTGTTCGGCGGGCGCTGAGCAAGTCCTCGGCGTCCCCCGGGAGTTCCCGGGGACCCGCGCTCAGGCCGCCACACCGTCCCGGCGCAGTGCTGCGATCTCCACGTCCGCCATCCCCACGGCACGCAGCAGCGCCACGGTGTGCTCCCCGAGCGCGGGTACGTCGCCCATCCGCGCCTCGCCTCCGCCCGGCAAGGTGATGGGCGGCAGCAGCGCCCGCAGCGGCCCGACCGGCGAACCCACTTCCCGCCACCGCTCCCGGGCCGCCAACTGCGGGTGCTGCGCCAGCTCTTGTACGTCCCTGAGGCGCGCGCAGGCCACCCCCGCGCCCTCCAGTCGTGCCACGGCCTCGTCGGCGCCCAGCCCACCCAGCGCCTCACCGACGAGGGCGTCGGTGCGTTCCCGGTTCACGACCCGCGCCGCGTTCGTGGCGAAGTCGGGATCGGTCCCCAACTCCGCCCGCTGGATGACCTGTTCGGCCAGCCGCCGCCACTCCCGGTCGTTCTGCACCGACAGCAGCACCCTCCCGCCGTCCGCCGTGGGATAGGCGTCGTACGGCGCGATGACGGCGTGCGCAAGTCCCGTGCGCGCCGGGGGAGTTCCGCCGTGCATCGCGTGATGCAGCGGATGCCCCATCCACTCCGCGAGCGCGTCCAGCATCGACACCTCGACGGGCCCACCGCGCCCGCTCACACCCCGGCGCACGAGCGCCGCGAGCACACCGGAGAAGGCGTACATCGCCGCCGCGATGTCGGCGGCCGGGATCCCCGCCTTCACGGGCTGCTCCGGCGTCCCGGTCACCGACACCAGCCCCGCCTCGCACTGCACGAGCATGTCGTAGGCCCGTTTGTCGGCATACGGGCCGTTCGGGCCGTACCCGGAGATGTCCACGGCGACCAGCCGGGGATGCGCGGCGCACAGCGTGGCCGCGTCGAGCCCGAGCCGGGCGGCGGCCCCGTGCGCGAGGTTCTGCACGAACACGTCCGCGTCCGCGACCAGCCGCCGTACGACCTCGAGCCCGCGCGGATTTTTCAGATCGAGGGCGATCGACTCCTTCCCCCGGTTGCACCACACGAAGTGCGAGGCCAGACCGCCGGCCGCGGTGTCGTAGCCGCGTGCGAAGTCACCCCCGTCGATTCGCTCGACCTTGATCACCCGGGCGCCCAGATCGGCGAGTTGACGGGTGGCGAAGGGGGCGGCGACGGCCTGCTCGACGGCGACGACGGTGATGCCCTCCAGGGGCAGCGGCAAGGGCTCCATGCCGGGGATCATGGCCCGCACCCGACACCTTTGTCATGTGGGGGGCATGCGGGGAGCGCGTGGGGAGCATGATGCGTATGGCCGATGCACCGATCCTCGCCGCTCCCGGAGGCGCACATGTGTGACCCCCACGACCAGCACGAACACGAGCCGCCGACCGCCACCGACCCGGTGCTGGCGGCCGCCGCCCATCTCGCCGCGCCCGCCTACGTCCCGCCCACGGGCCTCGCCCGGGACAGCCCCGCCAAGACGACCGCGCTGGACTGGATCGGCGAGCACACGGACCGGATCACCGGTCTCAACGCCGAGATCTGGGACAACGCCGAACTCAGCCTGCGTGAGTGGAAGTCCTCCCTCGCCCAGGCCGCCTTCCTCGAACAGGCTGGATTCCAGGTCGAGTTCGGCACGGCCGGCTTCCCCACCGCCTTCACCGCGACCTTCTCCCATGGCACCGGCGGCCCCGTCCTCGGCTTCAGCGGCGAGTACGACGCCCTCCCCGGCCTCTCCCAGCACGGCGGCGTCGGCCACCACGACCCGCGCGAGTACGTCCACGACCCCTTCGCGCCGGGCTACGGCCCCGGACACGGCTGCGGCCACTGCGCCCTCGGCACGGCGGCGGCAGCGGCGGCGGTGGCCGTGGCGCGGGCCGCGGAGCGACACCAACTCCCTGTCAGCGTCCGGTTCTTCGGCTCGACCGCCGAGGAGAACCTGATCGGCAAGACCTATGCGGTCAGCCAGGGCGTCTACGACGGCCTCGACGCCTTCCTCGACTGGCACCCCTCGACCTCCAACGCCACCGGCTGGCGCAGCAGCACCGCGATGACGGCGGTGACCTTCACCTTCCTGGGCGTGGCCGGACACGGCGGCCATCCCCTCGGCAACAAGAGCGCGTTGGACGCGGCCGTGATGATGGCGACCCTCTCCGAGTTCCTCCGCGAGGAGAGTGTCGCGCCGAGCGGGCGCCTCCACTGGGTGATCAACAACGGCGGTGACATCCCGAACGTCACCCCCGAGATCGCCGAGATCAGCTACTACGTCCGCGAGGGCAGCCCCGCCCGCGTCCAGGTCCTCCTCGACAAGGTGATCGCCGTCTCCGAGGCGGCGGCGAAGGCCTCGCAGACGTCGGTACGGCACCGCGTCACCGCCGCCTGCTGGAACCAACTCCCCTCCAGGGCCTTCGCGGAGCTGATGCACGACAACATGCGACAGCTCGGGCCGCCCGAATTCACCGACGAGGCACAGCAGTTGGCGCGGGACCTCCAGGAGTCGCTCGGGCTGCCGCCGAAGGGCCTGCACACCGAGATCGCCGAACTCGCCTCGCCCAACCCGGTGTTCCTCGGCGGCGGCTCGACGGACGTGGCCGACATCAGCTGGCACGTACCGACCGTCTCCATGGGCGCCGCCCTCGCCCCGATCGGCACCAAGCTGCACACCTGGGCCGTCACCTCCTGCGCGGCGGCGGCCCCCGGCCGGGCGACCGTCGTCGCCGCCGCCCGGTATCTCGCGGCGACGGCGATCGACCTGCTCACCCAGCCGGAACAACTCGCCGCGATCAAGGACGAGTTCAGGCGCCGTACGGAGGGCGTCGAGTGGCGGACGGCCCTGCCCGACGGCTATGAACCGCCCATGTACGAACCGCCGGAGTGGTTCCTGGAGCGGACCGGCCAGAGCTGGCCACCGGACAACATCACCTGGCCGCCCGGGCGGGTGGTGTCCCAGGAGAAGTTCTCCTCGCTGGGGCCCGAACTCGCGCCCCAGGAATAGCGGTTCAGTGCTCTCCCCCACTGCTCAATGCGTGGGAGGTGCCCCCAGCGCGTACCGGCGAGCGGCGCGCTGCCGAAGACGTACCCGAAGAACAACAGCATCGTGATCGGCCTCTTCAGATACAGATCACGATCTTTCCTCGGGTGCGTCCACGCTCGGCGTGCGCGTGGGCGTCGGTGATCCGCTCCAGGGGGTAGGCCTGTTCGATACGGGGTGTGTAGCGGCCTTGCCCGCCCAGTTCCGCCGCCGCGGACAGGAGAGTGGAATCGTTCTCCGCGTTGACCACATGCGTGCCCAGGTGCTGCCCGCCCGCATGGTCGGCGACCGTCGCGACGTGCTTCGGGTCACCTGCGATCGCGACGAGGTCGTCCAGCGATCCGGAGGCGGCGGTGTCGAGCACGATGTCGACGCCGTGCGGAGCGAGGGTGGTGAGGCGCTGTGCGAGGCCGGGGCCGTAGGTGGTGGGAACGGCGCCGAGAGAGGTGAGGAACGCGTGGTTGCGCGCGCTGGCCGTACCGATCACAGTGGCACCTTGCGCCACCGCGATCTCGACCGCCGCGCTGCCCACGCCTCCGGCGGCACCCTCGACGAGAAGGGTGCGCCCCGCGAGGGAGCCGAGCGCGTTCAGTCCGCCCATCGCGGTCACGGACACGAGACCGGCACCGGCGGCCTGCTCGTCGTTCCACGTGGCGGGGGTGTGCGCCCAGGCCGAGAGGACGAACAGCTCCGCGGTCGCGCCGGTGATGCCGCCAAGGCCGAAGACACGGTCGCCGATGCTCACCCCCTGCACCCCGTCGCCGATCTCGTCGACCACACCGGCGCCGTCGCGCCCGGGAATGGCGGGCAGCTCCACGGGAATCAGCTGGCGCAGGGCGCCGGCGCGCAGCTTCCAGTCGATGGGGTTGATGCCGGCCGCCGCGACGCGGACACGGATCTCACCGGGTCCGGGGTGGGGGTCGGGGGCCTGCTCGATCACCAGGCTCTCCGCTCCGCCGTATTCGTGGAACCGGGCTGCGCGCATAGTGGTCTTCCTTACTGCGACGGGCCGGAATGACGTGTTCATCCGACGCTCGTGACTCTAGAACCTGACGTTGACGTGAGGTGCAAGTAGCAACTGCCGCCCGGCCGGAGGAGGGCAGGCGCGGATGGGTGAGGTTGCCGAGCGGGTGGGGGCGAGCGTGAGGGCTCGCGCCGGCTGCGGTTCGATCGGTCCTCAGAGCTGCCCCGGAGCCGGTATGGAGCCGGCATTGCTAGCCTGAACCCGATGTCAGCGTGAGGTACGAGCGGGATGGGGGCGACCTGCGTCATGCGCATCGGACAGCTCGCCAGGCGGTCGGGGGTCAGCGTGCGGGCCCTGCGTTACTACGAGGAACAGCGGCTCCTGGAATCGGCGCGGACGCCCGGTGGGCAGCGCGACTATCCCGACGAAGCCCTGGAGCGGGTCCAGCTCATCCAGGACCTCTTCGCGGCCGGCCTCTCCAGCCGTACCGTCGTCGACCTCCTGCCGTGCGTGAGCACCGGGGTCGCGACCCCCGCCATGCTCGACCAGCTCATCATCGAACGCGACCGCATCGCCGCACGCATCCAGGACCTGACCCGGGCCCAGACCAAACTCGGCCGCGTGATCGAGAATGTGACCGCGGCGAACGTGGCGCAGGACTGACCAACTCGCCGTGAGGGATCCGGTACTGCGGTCCGCACTGCCACGGTCAACCACATTCCGGCGAGGGCGGATTCATTCACGCGAAATCCGGATCGGTGAGATCCACCGGGATCGAGTTGCCCAGGTTGTTGGTGAAGGTGGCCACGGACCCTTCGACCGTGGCACGGACGAAGGGGTTGGAGTCGCCCAGCGAGACCACCCACGCGAGATTCTTGTCCTGGTCGAGTCGGGCGAAGAACCCCTCCGAGCCGTGCGAACCCTCGCCGCAGCAGACATGACCGGATCCGTTCGGGATTTCGGCGAGGCCCTGACGGTGGATGTCGATCGTGGTCAGGGTCTCGGGGTTTTCGGCCAGCCACGTCTCGAAGTCCAGCGGGGCACCGAGTTCGAACCATGACAGCGCCGCGCTGTCCACCTCCACCGCGCGAGCGGACCCGTCCGCACGGAACAGGCCGTCCCAGGCGGGTGCCTTTCCCCCTCGCCACAACTCTGCAATGCGGTTCATCGCTAGCGCCTCGGGGTGGATTTGTGCTCGGGCTGCTCGATGACCCGTAGGGCCGTGCAAGCGCGTGGAGCTGCCGGAACCGGTGGGAATCGTGCTGGACACCGAGACCGTCCAGCCTTCGCTACCACGGTCCACAGGAAGAGCTGGTCGCCCTCGATCGTGTTTCCCCGAAGCAGCATGCCGCCCGCCGTGGGGAGCACAACCCCCGGGACGTACGGGCTTCGTTCAAGCCTGGGCCCCATCCTCCGCGCATAGGGCATCAATGTTTTCGGGCCACAGACGAAGATGAACTCGGAAATCATGGCATCGCCGTACTTGATCCCAAAATCGATGAAGCGCTCCGAGGAGAGATGCAAACTCATTGTTTGCAGCGACTGCGACACCTTCCTGCAGCCACTGTGGTTCGCCCAGGCCATCACATTCTCGGTAAGCCTTCGGCGTCGAAGGGCTATGCATCGAGCGAAACCACTGGAGAGTCAGATCCGAGGATTCCGTCCGCCAATTCTCCCCGCGCCCCGGTACCGTCGATAATTCCCGTCAGGAATGCGAGCACACCCGCTTCGTACTCCCACCAGGAACCGTTCCGCCCACTGGCTACCACTGGCCAGCGATCAGGATTCTCGTCGGACGTCCGCCAATAGAACACGTCACCTTCGAGAGAGCCGCCCCACGGAAGCAGTCCTCCCGGCGCCGGGTAGGCCACGTACGATTCCGTGGCACCATCCTCCTGAACATCATTCAAGATTTCAAGTTCGTAAAGAATTTCCTCCACGAACTCCTCCTCACGACTGGGGATCGGACTCCAAACCCGAAGGAATTCGTCGACCTCCAAGGCCGGATACGCGTCAGCGAATTCCTTGTAGTCCGTCGGAAGGTCAATACCCAGCAACCGCGTCACCGTGCGCCAGTCAACACCGCGCACCGAATCCGAGCGCACCGCCCGTAGGCTCGGGAGCGCGCGTTCAAGGTCGGAAAGTCTCAACATGTGTCCTGCCAGGCAGAAATGTTATTCACCGTGACATCGAACAGCGGACCAGCTGCAGTGCTAGCCGTCATGCGTATCCCGGTGGGGATGGAACTGCTTCCGTCACCGTACTCCAACTGCCCAGAGTACTGAACCCAGTTCCCTTGCTTCAGCTGAGTCTCCATTTTCCGTTCGCATCGCCGCATTCCACTCTTGTTCATACGGTCAAATCCGGTGAACAGGTTTTCCGCCTTGGGTGCCCCATTGAATTGATCACCGATGATGTGAGTCTTGTTGTAGATGCCCCGTCCTCGGCCGGCGCTGTTCGAAGCACCGTCCGGGAATCCTGCCACGGAGACCGATGCAATACTGTCGCGTTTGCTCCCGCTGGGTTTCAGGTCCGACGGGCAGATCAGTGCGGTGGCGCCCGTAGCTCGGTTTTCGTCATCAAGTGACTGATAGTTGTAGCGCTGGCTTCTCGGAGTGGTGCCACAGGCATTGTCATCGTCAGTGTCTGTGCCACCGCCACCGGGGCCGTTGGTGGCCGTCGCCGTGCTCGGATCCGCTGTTGCCTGCGAGCTGGTCGCGTCGTGGCCGGCTGCCGCCGCGGCGTCCTCGGCGGGGGTGGTGCCGAGGATCGGGGTGGAGTTGGTGCCGCCGAGGTTCTGGTTCCTGGGGCGGGTGGGGATGCCGTTGGCGCCGCAGTCGTCGCTGACGGAGGCCGCCAGGACGAAGACGGCGGCGCCGACGGCGGCCTCGGGGGCGAAGAAGAAGCCGGCGGCGATCGCGAGGCCCCCCAGGACGACCGCTCCGCCGATCATGTACGCGGTGCTGTGCGAGGAGGACGAGCCGGACGAGCCGGAGACCAGGGCCCCGCCGTTGCCCACGTGGTGCAATTTGCCGTCGCCGAGGGTGACGGTCACGTTGTTGTCGAGATCCGAGCCCGTGTCGTGGGACACCGGCGTGTGCGAGCCGGCGCTCGAATAGTCCTGGTTCATCGCGTCGTCGAAGTCTTTGTTGAACTGCTTCTCCCACGCGTCCTGTTGCTGCTCCAGCGCGCGTTCGTCGGCGGCGTTCCTGGCCCGCTCGGCGTCGGCCTTCGCCGCCCCGATCGCCCACTGCTCCTGCGACCATTCGAGCATCCGGCCCATCTGGCCCGCCTGGTAGTTCTTGAGCCAGGCCTGCATCTGCTCGTAGGCCTCCTCCTGGGCCTTGATGTCGTCGCTGGCGCAGGCGTCGTTGCCGCTGGTGTCGGTGTTGTCCAGCGGGTCGTCGTTGCCGTAGGCGTACGGGTTGGCGTTGACCGCCGGGGTGGGCGCGTTGGTGGCGGAGTCCGCGCTGGTGAAGGCGCCGTTGGCGGGGTCGTACCAGCGGGTTGCGGTGTTGACCTGGCCGGTGGCGGAGTCGGTCCAGCCGCCCTGGTAGCCGAGGTCGGTCCGGTTGCCGCTGGAGGCGGTGCGGTTTCCGTAGGCGTCGTAGGCGGTGGAGCCGGTCAGGGCAGTGCCGGTGCCGGTGAAGGTGCCGGTGATGTCGCCGTGGCTGTTGGACAGGGCGAAGGCGGCGCCGGTGCCGTCGGCGGTGGAGGTGGAGAGCAGGCCGCCGTAGGGGTCCCGGCCGAAGTTCTGGGAACCGTCGGAGACCGGGGTGTTGGTCCCGTCGTCGTAGCTGAAGGTGGCGTTGCGGCCGCCGGAGGAGGCGGTGGCGAGCCGGCCGAAGCCGTCGTAGGAGTAGGCGGCGCCGATACTGGAGCCGGTGACGTCGTCGAAGGCGTCGGAGCTGTAACTGGTCGTACTGCCCGAGGAGTTGACGCTCGCGGTGGTGCCGCGCGCGGTGTAGCCGTAGGTGGTGGTGGCGGAGCCGCTGGCGACGGAGGTCAGCTGGTTGCGGGCGTTGAAGGTGGCCGTGGCGGAGCCGGCGGTGGTGCGGTTGCCGTTGCCGTCGTAGCCGTAACCGGTCGTGCCGGAGCCGGTGGTCGCGGACTTCAGGCGGCCCGCGTAGTCGTAGTCGTAGGTGCTGGTGCCCGATCCCGCGGTGCCGGTGGTGGTGACGGTGGCGACCTGGCCGTCGGGGTTGTAGGTGTACGCGGCCGACGCCTCGGTGCTGCCGGACGGGGAGGTCAGGACATCGGACTTGAGCTGGTGGAGCGCGGTGTAGTCGTAGGCGCGGGTGGCTCCGCCGGCGCCGTAGCCGATCGTCTTGACCTGGCCGACAGTGTTGTAGGTCAGGGTCGCTGTGGTGCCGGTGAGCGGGTCGGTCTCGCTGTTGACCCGTTGGTCGGCGTCGTAGCCGAAGGTCGCGGTACCGGCCTTGTCGGTACGTGAGGCGATCTGACCGTTGCCGTCGTAGGTGTACTGCGCGGTGCCGGAAGGTCCGGCCATGGCGACGATGAGCCCGCGGTCGTCGTAGCTGAAGGTGTCCGAACCCCCGGGCGCGGAGACCGAGTCGGGGCGGCCCGCGGCGTCGTAGCCGTAGGAGCGGGTCGTGGTGGCGGCCTCCGCGCCGGTGCCGGTCTGCGAGGTCAGCTCGCCGTTGGCGTCGTACCCCTCCGTGACGACCACCCCGCCGGGGCGGGTGACGGTGTGCATTCTGCCGTTGGCGTCGTAGGCGGTGGTGGTGGTCCGGTCGGCGGCGGAGGTGAGCCCGGTGACGCTGGGCAGGATGGTGCTTTCCGGCAGGCCGAGGGAGTTGTAGGTGTAGAGGGTGACGTTCTTGTCCGCGTCGGTGTAGCGGGTGCGGGCGCCCGCCGCGTCGTAGCCGAAGGACGTGGTGATGGAAGTGGTGGCGTCGGCGGGCTGGCTCTGGCCCACCATCCGGTTCAGCGCGTCGAAGGTGGCGGTGCTGGTGTGCTGCCGGGCGTCGGTGGCCGAGGTCTCGTTGCCCGCGGCGTCGTAGCCGTAGGCGGTGGAGCTGAGCGCCGCGCCGGTGGCGTCAAGTTTGGTGGTGGAGGTGAGCCGCCCGGCGAGGTCGTAGCCCTGGGTGGTCCTGGTGCCGTCGGCGGCCGTCGTCGTGAGTCCCTGGCCGGTGGCGTCGTAGGTGTAGCCGGTGACATTGCCCAACGGGTCCTTGGTGGTGACCGGTTCGCCGAGCGCGTCGTAGCCCGTGGTGGTCACGTTGTGCAGCGGGTCCTCGATCGAGGTGAGGTCGCCGAGTCCGTCGTAGCCGTAGCTGGTGGTGTAGGCCGCGGCGGTGGGAGTGCGCTCCACCTGGGTGGAGGTGATCTGCCGGCCGAGCGGATCGTAGGTGGCCTCGGTCCTGGCGCCGGTCGGGTCGGTGGTGTTGAGCGGTTCGCCGTCGGTGTCGTAACCGGTATGGGTGACGCGACCGCCGGGCAGGGTCTGCCGCACCTGGTCACCGAGCTGGTCGTAGGTGTACGACGCCTGGTTGTGCAGCGGATCGGTCTCGGTCAGGACCTCGCCGAGCGCGTCATAGGTGTACGACGTGGTCGGGGTGACGCTGCCTGACCCGTCGGGCGCGGTGTACGAGGGCTGGGACACCGCGAGTACCCGGCTGTCGGCGTCGTAGGTGGTGGTGACGATCCGGCCGTCGGGGTCGTTGGACTCCACCCGGTCACCGAAGGAGTCGTAGCCGTTGCTGGTGACGGCCACGGTCTGCTGGGCGGCGCCGCCGCCGGTCTCGGTGCTGACCGGGGGCGAGGAGGTGGTGGTGAGCCGGCCGGCCTCGTCGTAGCCGGCGGTGGTGGTGTAGGCCGCGGCGACCGCCCCGGCCGCGTTGCCGCGCGGGTCCGTCTCGGTCCTGAGCAGGCCGCGCTGGTCGTACGTCCAGGTGGTCGTGAGCGGTGCGGATCCGGCGGTGCCGCCGCCACTGTAGAGCGAGGTCGCCTCGGCGGCGGTGAGGACGCGGTTGTAGACCTGCGCCTTGCTGATCGAGCCGTTGAAGTACTGGGCGGCGGCCCCGGCGGTGTAGCCGCGGCCGATAGCCAGAGCGCCGGTGCTGGCGATGGGGGTGGTGTCGGTCGCGGTGCCCTGGGCGACGCCGTTGACGTAGAGCGTCATCTTGCCGGTGCTCGCGTCGTACGTGCCGAGCAGGTGGGTCCAGGTGTTGAGGGTGGGCGCCGCAGTGGAGTTGGCGCCTGCCAGGGTGGGCGCGGCCACGTCGGTGGTCGCCCGGTCGAAGGCCCAGCGGCCGGCGGTGGGGTTGTAGTCCAGCGAGAAACCGGCGGCCTTGGAACCCTGCTGGGAGATGACGGTCTGCCAGCTGCCGGTGGGCGTGCTGGTGATCTTCGCCCAGGCGGCCACCGAGAAGCTCTTGGCGGTGTTGACGACCGTACCGGCGGTGGCGATCTGCCCGGCTCCGCCGAAGACGGCCGAACCGCCGTTGTCGGACGACCAGTTGGTGGATGCGTTGACCGTGCCGACGTTGCCGGTGCCGGAGAAGTCGGCGGCGGTCGGGCTCTCGCCGTCGTCGAGCTTCCACCAGCCGGCGGCGCCGACGGAGACGGCGGACTCGCCGCTGGTGGTGGCGGAGGTGTACAGCTCGCTGATCTCGTTCTGGGTGAGCTGGCGTCCGTACAGCTGGACGTCGCGGATCCGACCGGCGAAGAAGTTGACGGCCGTGGCGGCCGCCTTGCCCCGGCCGATCGCGACACCGACGGTGCTGGCCATCGGGGTCGGGTCCGACACCGGGCCGGTGCAGCCTGTGCAGACTCCGCTGACCTCGGCGGCGTTGACGTAGAGGCTCATCCCGCCGAGCCCGTCCTCGACGCCCACCAGGTGGGTCCATACCCCGGCCGTCGCCGGAGCGCTCGCCGCGGCGGTGTAACTGGCCGAGGTGGCGGTGTCGTTGGCGGCTCGGACGAACGCCCAGGACTTGGTCGTGTGGTTGTACTCCAGCTGGAAGGCACTGTTCTGGGCGCCCTGCTGACTGACGACCGTGAAGTCCTTGGTGGTGCTGGTGGCGCTGAGGTACGCCCACGCGGAGACGCTGAAGGCCTTGGAGGTGTCCACCACCGGGGTTCCGCTGGTCGTGATGGCCCCCGACGCGCCGTTGAACTGCGCGTAGTTGCCGCCGGGCGGCGCCCAGGTCGCCCCGGTGGCCGGGACGCCGGTGAAGCCGTTGCCGGAGGAGTCGGCGGCGTTGACCGCGCCGTCCGTCAGCGGCCAGTAGCCGGCCGGCCCGGTGGTGTCGGTGCGTACGGACTGCGAGGTGGTGTTGCCCGCGGCGTCGTAGGAGTAGCCGACCTGGCGAGTCTGGCCGTCGCCGGTGAGGAGTTGGGACAGGACGTTGTCGTCCGGGTCGAAGGTGTTGGCGGTGACCCGGTTGACGCCTGTGGGGTCGACGGCGGTCCTGCTGGTGCGGTCCGCGGCGTCGACGGTGTACGTGGTCTGCCGGGTGCAGGAGGTGCCGGTCCAGACGTCGCATTCCCAGGTGCGGTTGCCGGCCGCGTCGTAGTCGTACGCCTTGTCCGTGACGGCGGACGCGGTGCCGGAGGCGACGGTCTCGGACTGCAACCGGTCGTCGTCGAAATAGCTGTAACCGGTGGTGCGGCCCATGGAGTCGGTGACGGAGGCAAGCCGCCCGGCCGGGTCGTAGGCCCGCGACTCCAGTACGAGGTCCTGCGCGCCGGAGGGCGCGGTCGGGTCACCGGTCCAGCCGTTCAGGGTGGTGGTGAGCAGCTGTCCGGTCGCCGAGTAGCCGTAGCTGTAGGTGGTCCCGCCGGGGTCGGTGCGGGAAGTGGTCCGGCCGGAGGTGTCGTACGTGTAGTGGGTCGCCAGGTTCGCCGGGTCGGTGGCGGTGATGACCCGGTTCTGGTCGTCGTAGATGTAGCTGGTGCTGCGGGTGACGTCGTGGCCGGTGGTGTCGGCGGTCGAACTGCCGGTCAGGTCACCGTCGGCGTCGTAGGTGTAGGTGGTTTTCGGGGTGTGGACGGTGCTGGTGACGGCGTCGGTGGTGGCCTGGTCGGTGACGGTGGAGACCCGGTCGAGGGCGTCGTAGGTGTAATGGGTCTGCACACCGCCGACGGGCGCCCCGTAGTAGGTGAAGGTCACCGGGTAGGTGTCGGAACTCACCGCCTTGGTGGTCAGCCGACCGAACACGTCGTTGCTGAGGTAGGTGGTCTCGCCGGAGGGGTCCCTCTCGCTGCAGACCTGTCCGTAGCAGTAGTTGAACCTGGTGACCTGGCCCCTGGGGTCGGTGACCGTGGCGAGCATCCCGTAGGGCTCGTTGGTGACGACGCCGAGGGTGTTGGTGAACGTCTCGTTGTTGTTGTAGTACGTGTACTTGACGGTCCGTCCGCTCGGGTAGTCCGAGGTCGGGGGCGTGGTCACCGTGGCGATGGCGCCGAACGGGGTGTAGGTGTACGCGGTGCGGTAGGCCGGGTCGGCGGTGCCGGTGGCTCCGGAGCGGGCGTCGGCGGCGTACAGGACCTTGCCGTTGAGCGGGTCCATCGGGTCGGCGGCGTTGGTGTGGTAGCTGAAGTACGAGGTCTGGCAGGAGTTGGCCGCGCGGCAGGTGGTGGTGGTCAGTACGTTGCCGTACACGTCGTGCCGGCGGGTGACGGTGTGGCCGTCGGGGTCGGTGCTCGCGTCCTGGTATCCGAGGGAGTCGTAGGCGTAGCTGGTTCTGCCGCCGAGTGCGTCGGTGACGGCGGTGGTGCGGTTGCCGTTGGCCGGGTCGAAGGCGTACTTCTCGGTGCCCTGGGTGGGGTCGGTGACGGTCAGGGTGGTCGACGGCATCAGGGTGCTCGCGGAGCCCTTGGCCTTGTACAGGCCGAGCGCGGCCTCGACTCCGGTCAGGTCGAGGTCGGTCCGGTAGATCCCGACCTGGCCGATCTCGCCGTTGAAGTAGCCCTGGGCGTTGGCTGTGGGGAGCTTGGGCCAGGATCCCGCGATGTACCCGGCGCCGACGGTCACCGTCGTCTCGCCCGAGGTGGCCACCTGGCCCGCGATGGACTTGCCCGCGCGGGTGGCCTGGCTCTGCCCGTCGAGCCACAGGGTCTGGGTGGTGCCGGTGGCGCTGAGTTCGACCAGGTGCCAATTGCCGTCGTTGACCGCGGCCTTGGACGCCATCGGGGAGGTGGTGCCGTCCCAGAACTGGCCGTGCAGCAGACCGTCCGAGCCGATGTAGAGGGCCGGGGTGTAGCTGGTGGGCACCGAACCGGTCTGGCCGTTCTGGTACGAGAAGAGCACCCCGCCGGCCTGTTTGGTGTTGAACCACAGGGCGACGGTGGCGTTCCCGGTCGAGTCGTCCAGCGCGCCGGAGGGCAGCGAGAGGTAGGAGGAGGTGCCGTTGAAACCTGCGGCGGTGTCCCCGCCGGGCCCGAAGATGCCGGGTTCGCCCAGCATGACGTCGTTGTAGATGCCGTCGGTGGCGCTGTCGGCCGCCTTGTCGATGCCGTACTGGTTCACCGCGGTGAGGCCGGCCGGCTCGGTCATCGGGTAGTCGTACGAGGGCCGGGTGCCGCGGACGACGCCGTAGTAGGCGTCGTTGCTGCCGGTGGTGACGGGAGTGGCGAGGGTGTACGTGCCGCCGTCGGCGTCGGTGACGGACGAGGCGCGGTCGGTCAGGGCGTCGTAGGTGACGGCCAGCGCGGTCTTGCCGGAGGGAAGTCGGGTGCCGGTGAGCTCGTCGGCGGCGAGCGTCCCGGAGGCGTACTCCTGCTGGACGGCGGGGAGTCCGAGCGGGTGTTGCAGGAAGGAGACGTCCTGGATCTGGCCGTTGAAGAAGCCCAGCGCGTTGGTGGTCGGGCTGGCCGGCCAGGAACCGGTGAGTTCACCCGCGCCGACCGTGGTGTACGGCCAGGCACCGAAGGTGATGGTGGATCCGGTGAGGGCGGCGACCTGCGCACCGTCGAGGAAGAGGGTCTGGTCGGTCCGGGCGCCGGAGAGCACCAGGTAGTGCCACTTGCCGTCGTTGACCGCGTTCGGTGAGGTCATCGGCGCTGCATGCCCGTTCCAGAACTCGGCGCGGAGTTTGCCGTCGCTGCCGATGTAGATCGACGGGACGTAACCGGAGGTGATGGCCGTTCCCGGCTTCCCGCTCTGGTACGAGAACAGCGTGCCGCCGGCCTGGGTGGTCTTGAACCACATGCCGACCGCGAGGTTGCTGCCGGCCGCCACCAGGTTGTCCGGCAGCGCTGCATAGGAGCTGGTGCCGTTGAACGACGCGGCGGTGGCGGGCGATCCGGCCAGCGGGCCGGGCTGACCGAGGGTGACATTGGCCAGCATGGCGTTGGTGGTGCCCTGGTTGACCACGACGCTGTCGGCGGCGGTCGTGGAACCGGTGGCGTCACCGAACCGCCAGTAGTCGGTCGGGTTGGAGTCCTGGACCATCGAGGCGAAGTGCGATCCGGAACTGGTGCCCGAGGTGTAGGTGTAGCCGGTGCAGGCGGTGGATGTGGTGGTGCTGGTGGCCGGCGGGCAGACGGCCGTGAGGTAGTTCGCGGCGTTGTAGGCGTACGCCCAGGGGTGGGTGATCCCGGCGACCGTGCGGTCGGTCACCGAGACGACATGCGGGACGTTCTTGACGGCGCCGTCCGCCGCCGTCAACTGCTGTACGCCCCACGTCAGTTCGAGAAGGATGTTCGGGTCGGGCGCACTGTTGGTGGCGCCGTCGTTGTAACCGTTGTCCTGGTTGAAGCCGTATCCGGCCTGGACCGGTTCTTTGACGGCGGTGGTGGCGCCGCCGGGCAGGGTGAGGGTGACCGTCTTCCAGTCGAAGTCCACTCCATGGCCGTTGCGGTTGCCGAACTCGCTCAGGCCCCAGTACGGCTGGCCGGTGACCGGGTCGGTGGCCGCGACGGTGAAGATGTAGCGCATGCCGGACTTCTCGGTCAGCGCGAAACCCGAGGTGCCGTAGCCGGCCGGCGGAACCGTCAGGACCGCGTAGTCACCGGCCGGGGGGCTGTAGGTGCCGTCACCGTTGGCGCCGAAGCGCTCCTGCCGACCGTCGGCGAGCGTGATGACGATACTGCCGGAACCGTCGGAATCCGGCGTCGCCCGCATGTCCAGCATCGACGACCAGCCCGCACCGAACGCCTTGAAGACGCCCGGGTCAAGGCTGTTGTAGGTCCGCTCGATGTCCAGCGCCGGGCCGTCGGCCACCGCGCCCACCGACAGGTCGGTCGCCTGGGTGGAGTAGTTGCCCATCTGGGGGTCGACGCCTTTGATGGTCGTGTCGTACGGGGCGACGCCCAAGTGCGCGGTCACCAACGGCTGTGGCGCGGAAGGGATGTTGAAGTAGTCCGGCGCGGACCACAGGGAGGTTGCGTTGCCGTCGCTGACCAGCGCGGTCCAGTAATACGTGCCGCCCCAGGCGAGCTTGGCCGTCGGCACCACCCAGGTCGAGGTGGCGATCGCACCCGAGGTCGCCAGCGCGGTGGTCGAACCGTCGGCGTAGACCGCGAAGGAGTAACTGAGCGCGGTACCTGGGTAGTTGTCCGGGTCGTGGCCGGTGACACCGAGGGTGGGGGTGAGGCTGAAGACAGAACCGTTGTTGCCCGGGGTGAAGGTGTCGATGATCGGCGGGTTGTTGACCACCGGCAGCGAGTAACAGGTCTGCGGGACGCCGTAGGTGGAGAACAGCACACCGTTGTACGCCATGTCCCAGCAGATCAGATACGTCACCCCCGCGGTGAGCGCGGGGATGGCGGCGGTGACGGTGACCGGCTGATTCGGGGCCACCGTCGACGGCATCACCGCGGGGGTCGAGGCCGGGGTGGTGAGCAGCGTGCGGGTGGTGCCGGAGACGGTGTAGAGCTGGTAGGAGAGCTTGTAGCCGTTGGTCGGGGTCCAGGTCGCGGTGCCCCGGTTCTGCACGGTGACCTTGCCCCAGCCGGGCTGGTTGTTCCACGGCGAGGCGTAGCTGACCTCGGAGTACGAGGCCCCGGCGCCGTTCGGCGTGTACTCCACCGCGAGGTAGGCGTCGTCCGCGTAGAACTCCTTCGCCCCGGCAGCGGTGTTGGGGGCGGTGAGTTGCAGCCCGTAGTTGGCCGCCCAGCCGTGCGCCCAGTTCATCGCAGTCGCGGTGTTCAGGCTGATGCCCTCCCACTGGCGGCCGTTGGCACAGTCGGTCCCGGCGGCGAAAGAAGCACTGCCGATCTGCGCACCGGCCGCCGGACCCGGATAGGTATTGATCTTCGTCGGATCCCAAGTGGCGCCCACCGCGGCGACGTTCACCGGCTGGACCGAACAGGTGCCGCTGGTGTCCTTGCCCGAGAACTCGGTGTCGAGCCAGAGCGTGGAGTTGACGATGTAGTCGTTCGCGAACTGCGTCTTGAAACCGCTGAATTGCAGGTAGGAGTTATAGGTGTGGCTGAGGTACTGGCCCACGTACAACTGCCCGTTGCCGTTGAAGTTCTGCGTCACCCCGGACTCGACGTAGGTCGTGGCCGAACTCGCGCCCTGGCCGGTCGGGTTGGCGGCGGCCGTCAGCGTCCGGTACGACGCGTCGGATGCACCGGGCGACGCGGCGGCGCTCGGCGCCGCTGACCCGGTCGCGGAAGGTGCGATGCGGGCCCAACTGCCGTCGGAGCGACGCTCGTTGATGGCATGGGTGTGGATCTGGGCGGTGTACGTACCGTCGGCGTTCTTGAACACGGTGGTGGTCGCGGTGTCCAGCTCGGGCTGCTCGACGCTGGTGGACGCACGGAAACCCTGCGGCTTCTTGCGTGCCGGTGCGTCGGCATCCGGTTCGGGTGCCTTGTGCACCCGGCTGCCCGAGCCGGCCGGATCACCCTGCTCGGCATGGGGCTTGTAGGCCGGCACGGCACCCTTGACCGGACTGGCAGCCGAGGCGCCGACCTTCGACTTCGCCTTGCTCGCCGTGGCCGACGCGGAAACCGCGTGCTTCTTACCCGCCGCCGAACCACCCTGCTGCACCGGCGTGACAGGCGCCGCCGCCGAAGCCGGCAACGCCACCGCCGACTGCCCGCCATAGGTGACAACCAACGCGGCAATCGCCATAAACGCTGTCGCCCGTAACGAACCCGGCGCACGGCGAGCGGATATCCAGAAGTGACCCACGGTTGTTCTACCCCCCAGAAGAACCACAAGCCCCTTGGTTACCGGGCCGGTTGGGGGACCTTCTATCAGCACGGAACCGAATCCGGACAGCCATTCATCTCGTGCGATATCATCCAAATTTCCTCAACACCCACCCGGTATTGATCATTCCGCGAGCATTTCTTTACTGTTCCGTGGGATCTGACGACCCGTTCGCGGGAGAAGCTGACTGCCCCGGCGGGGGCCGGGGTCGTACAGAGGACAGGGGACGGTCGGCGGGGATGGGACCACAACGGACCGGCACCCTACGGGCGTTGCCGTACGGCGTTCTGCCGCTGCTGCTCGTACTGTCGGCGTTGTCCGCGACCGGCGCGTCCGCCGCGCCGGCGGCGGATGTGACGCCGCTCAGTGCCGAATGGCCGCTGGACGCACAGCACTTCGACGCGGTGAAGGTCTGGGGGATCAGCCGGGGAGCCGGTGTCATCGTGGCGGTGGTCGACAGTGGGGTCAGTGCCGGTCACCCCGACCTCGCCGGGCGGGTGCTGCCGGGTACGGACATCACCCGCCAGGCGGCCAACGGTCGGATCGATGTCTCCGACGACTCGCACGGCACGTCGGTCGCCGGGGTCATCGCGGGAACCGGCGGCACCGGGCACGGCATGGCAGGGCTGGCCCCCGCATCGTCGATCCTGCCGGTCCGGATCAGCACCGACGGCGCCTCGGATCCGCTCGCGCTCGCCGAGGGCATCGTTTATGCCGCCCGGCACGGAGCCAAGGTCATCAATATCTCGATGACCACCGACGTGGCCGACCCGCAGCTCCGCGACGCCGTCGGCTATGCGGTCGAACACGACATCGTCGTGGTGGCGGCAGCGGGCAACGACGGGCGGGCGGGAAACCCGGTCAGTTATCCGGCCGCGTTCCCCGGGGTCGTCGCCGTTTCCGGAACAACCCGGGACAGCGCATTCTGGCCGACCAGTGAATCGGGCTCGTACATATCCCTGGCCGCCCCGGCAGTCGGCATCTATTCGACGAACAACAACAGCGGCTACCTCACCAAGGACGGGACAAGCTATTCCGCTCCTTATGTCTCCGCCACCGCCGCACTGCTACGCGCCGCCTTTCCTTCGGAGACCACCGGGCAGATCATCGCCCGGCTCATCACCACCGCCGACCGGCCGACCGGCGCGGGAGGCGCCCACGGCCGCGACGACCGTCTCGGATACGGCGTCGTCAACCCGCTGAAGGCCCTGCGGGCCCCGGCACCGGCCGCCCGTACCAACCCGCTGATCAATGCCGTCGGCGGCACGGCGGCCAAGTCCGCACGGCAGAGCGCCGCCACGCCCTGGGGCGTCGGCGGCATCGCCGCCGCGTCGGTGGCGATCGCCGCGGGTGGGCTCGCGGTGTTCCGGCGCCGCCGCCGCACCTCCTGAGCCTGGTGCCTCCGGCTCCCCACCCGCCACCGACCAGCAGCAAGGATCATCGCCATGCCGGTTCCGACCATCGCGCGCCTCGTCGGCGGTGTCCGCAGACGCCCGGTCCTCGTCGGTGGTGGCGCCGTGACCGCCGTCGTCGCCGTAACGCTCACCGTGCTCCTGACCGGGAACGACGCTCCGAGCCCCCGGGCGGACAACGTCTCCCGCAACTTCCGCGCCTGCCTGCTCGTCTCCCCCACCAACGCGACCGACGCCGGGCTCGCCCGGGCCGCCTGGCAGGGCATGCAGCGGGCCGCCGGGGCCGGTCACGTCAACGCCCAGCGATTCCCCACGCCGACCATCGACGCCAAGGCCGCACTGCCGTACATCAACGGTGCCGTCCAGCAGCACTGCGGTCTGATCATCGCCGTCGGCGCCGGTATGAAACCCGCCACCGAGGCCGCCGCCGCCGCCAACCCGCACCAGCGGTTCGCCCTGGTGGGCGGCGCCTCCAGCCACCCGCGCATCGCGTCCGTCGCGGCGACGGACGGCAGCAAGGGCCTGTCGGCGAAAGTCGAACGCCTCATCGCCGCGAACGCCGCCGCATAGGGCCGACCGGTCGGCCGGAGTCACCGCGTCGGCAACCACACCTCCAGCCCCGTCCATACGGCCTTGGGGCTAGAGCAGTGCGAACTGGCCCTCCGGGCCCTCCTCGTGGTGGTCCAGGACCGACGCGGGGTGGCGGGTCCACTCCGGCGCCGGCAGGACGCCCGCCCTGCGCAGTTCCGTCGCCGTGATCCGGTCCGTCACCTCCAACTCCTCCTGCTGTGGGCGTAGTTCCGCCAAGAGCGCCAACACCGTGATCAGCTCCAGCAGTTCCGACGTCCATGTCTGCTGCCATGTGGTCGGGCGGATCGCGGCCAGTGTGCCCGGCTCGGCGGACTCCGAGGTCCGGGACGTGAACCACTCCTCCAGGACGCGTACTCCGCTCACCTCGAAGTCCCAGGACTCGGGCGGTACCGGGGAGATGCGGCCCTCGTCGAGGTGCAGGGTCTCCTCGTCGCGGTCGTAGTGGAGGGTGAGGGGGAGGGGCGGGAGC
>NZ_JAENRY010000088.1 GCF_016612545.1 Streptomyces sp. MBT65
TCCCCGAGGTCCCCGAGGTCCCTGAGATGCCTGAGATTCCCGAGCAGGTCGAGGACGCGGCGGAAGAAGCCGACGGCGGCGGCAACCGACGCCGAGGCGGAACCGCCCCCTCCGGTGAAGCCGTCGCCGTACCGTCTCCTGAGACCGGCCTTGGTGCCGCTGGAAGGGATCGCCGCGCCGCACCCCGAGTCGGCCCGGCTCGGTCGGTGAAGGGACGGCACCGGGCACCCACCGACTCGGGGCCGCACAAGGTGCCGGCCGTCGCGCAACTCCGCGAAGCCGAGGCCGCGTTGGGCGCCATGACAGACGCCACCGGGCCGCCGCGGGAGGCCGTCACCTCTGCGCACCGGGTGGCGGACCGGGTCCTGGACGACCCGCTGTACCCGATTCAGACGACCCGCTGCACCCGATTCATACGCAGGCGGCGGCCGGGACGGCGCAGGAGAACCCTCGACGGAGCGGCTGAGCCGTAGACCTCACCTCCCGCCCCGTGGCTTGCCTCGGGTCCGGGGACCACGACCAGGGTGTCCCACCGGTGCGACCGAGAGGTCGCGTGCGGGACCGTGGCAGCAGATGGCGGCTCCGCAGTGTGAACGCAGGGGCCGGACCCTGGACGGCAGGAGTGATCGCGATGGCGAAAGTTCTTTTCGTACTGACCGGAGCCACGTACTGGGTGCTCAAGGACGGCACCAGGTACGCGACCGGGTACTGGGCCGAGGAGTTCGCGGCCCCGTACAAGCTGATCACGGAGGCGGGTCACGACGTCGTGGTCGCGACACCGAACGGCGTGACACCGAACGTCGACATGATGAGCCTGCGCCCCTCCATGACGGGCGGTGAGCAGGGCGCCCTCGAACTGGAGGAGATCATCCGGTCCGCGGAGGTGATGCGGCGACCGCTCCAGTTGTCGGACGTCCGTGTCGAGGACTACGACGCGGTGTACCTGCCCGGCGGCCACGGCCCGATGGCGGACCTGGCATGGGACGCCGACGTGGGCCGGATCCTGACCGCGCAGCTCGCCTCGGGAAGGCCGCTCGCGATCGTGTGTCACGGTCCCTCCGCGATCCTCGCCACGAGGATCCACGGTGTGTCGCCCTTCAAGGGCTACCGGATGACGTGCTTCACCAACGACGAGGAGGAAGGCGTCGGCCTGGCCTCCAGGGTGACGTGGCTGCTGGAGACGGAGCTGAAGGACAAGATCGGCGTCGAGTTCAGCCGTGGCGAGATCTGGAAGCCGTACATGGTGGAGGACCGCAACCTCATCACCGGGCAGAACCCCGACTCGGCCGCGGTCCTCGGTGAGCGGCTGCTGGAGTTGCTGAAGTAGCGCTCTCGCGCATGACTGGTCCCTGAGCGAGAGGCGGTGTCTCCCACATAGGAGGAAGCCGGTCGTGGCGCCCAGGACGACCGGCGGTCGAACCTGATCGAGGCCGCCCTCCCGCGGGCGGCACCCGGCACACCCAGAGGCAGGACGGTACACATGATCAACAGGCGAGCCCTAGGCAAGACCATCGGAGCCGGGACCGCGGCCGCGTCCCTGACCGGTTGGCTCAGCTCGTCCCCCGCGTCCGCCGCCCCCGCCGCGGCGGAGGCCTCAACTGCCGGGCAGGCGAAGGGCCGTACGTCCTTCGACTCGCTGAAGCAGGTCAGAGCCGGTGAGTTGACCATCGGTTACGCCGAAGTCGGCCCGGCGAAGGGCCCGGTGGTCGTCCTGCTGCACGGATGGCCGTACGACATCCACAGTTATGTGGACGTCGCGCCCCTGCTGGCCGCCGAGGGGTACCGGGTGATCGTGCCCTACCTGCGGGGCTACGGCACCACCACGTTCCGGTCGGCGAAGGCCTTCCGCAACGGCCAGCAGGCGGTGGTGGCGCTGGACATCATCGCCCTGATGGACGCCCTGCGGATCGAGAAGGCGCTGCTCGGCGGCTTCGACTGGGGAGCGCGGACGGCCGACATCATCGCGGCGCTGTGGCCGGGGCGCTGCAAGGCGCTGGTGTCGGTCACCGGCTACCTCATCACCAACCGGGAGAAGAACAAGCAACCGCTGCCCCCGGCGGCCGAGTTGGCGTGGTGGTACCAGTACTACTTCGCCACCGAGCGCGGTGAGCTGGGCCTGACCCGGTACGGGCACGACTTCGCCAAGCTGATCTGGCGCAACGTCTCCCCGACCTGGCAGTTCGACGACGCCACCTTCGACCGTACCGCGAAGGCCTTCGAGAACCCGGACTACGTCGGCATCGTGATCCACAACTACCGCTGGCGCCTCGGCCTCGCCGCGGGGGACCCCCGCTACGACGGCATCGAGGCCAGGCTCGCGGCCGGCCCGGCCATCGCCGTCCCCACGATCACCCTCGACGGTGCGCTGGACCCCTTCACCCCGGCGGGCGACGGGAGCGCGTACCGGGGAAAGTTCACCGGCCCGTACGACCACCGTGCCCTCGACGGCATCGGGCACAACGTGCCCCAGGAGGCGCCGGAGGCGTTCGCCCGTGCGGTCCTGGACGCCGACCGGCTCTGACCCGCGTGCCAGGGGGACTCCCTGGCGCGAACCGGGGCGGTGGCGGCCAAGCTGGTGGAGTCTGAAGTTCGTCCGAGGACGGAGGTACATCCCATGGACATGAAGCTCGAAGTCGTCGTGGTGCCGGTCGGGGACGTGGACCGGGCCAAGGACTTCTACACGGCGCTGGGCTGGCGGCTCGATGCCGATGTCGCGACCGGTGAGGACTTCCGGGTGGTGCAGGTGACCCCGCCGGGTTCCCCGGCCTCGGTCATCTTCGGCACCTCGGTCACATCCCAGACACCGGGCTCCGCCCAGGGTCTGCATCTGGTCGTGGACGACATCGCCGCCGCCCGCGACGAACTCAAGCGGCTCGGCGCGGACCCGAGCGATGTGTTCCACGACGAGGGCGGCGTCTTCCACCATGCCGGGACCGACGGCCGGGTGCCCGGTCCGGACCCGCAGCGCACCAGCTACGGCTCGTTCGTGTCGTTCGCCGACCCGGACGGCAACGGCTGGATCCTCCAGGAGATCACCACCCGGCTCCCGGGCCGCGTGGACCCGGCGGCCACGACGTTCGCCTCGGCCGAGGATCTGGCGGGCGCACTGCGCCGCGCCGCCGCCGCGCACGGCGAGCACGAGGCGCGCATCGGTGCGGAGGACCCGGACTGGCCCGACTGGTACGCGCGGTACATGGTGAGCGAGCAGGCAGGTACCGAGTTGCCGTCCTGAGCAGGCGTCCGTCCGGGCGGCGGCGCCGGGTCGAGCGCGAGGTGGGCAACGACCTCGGTGCCGCGTCGTCCCCGAAGGGAGGAAGCGGCCCTCGACGCGATTCCGGTCCGCGCCGGTGACCAGACGTGGCAGCCGCAGGCGAGGAGGACACGGATGAGCCACGACCACGACTACGACGTCATCGTGATGGGCGGGGGATCGCCCGGCGAGCACTGCGCCGGGGCCCTGGCCGACGGCGGCCTGCGGGTCGCGCTGGTGGAGCGTGAACTGGTCGGCGGGGAGTGCTCGTACTGGGCGTGCATCCCGTCGAAGACGTTGCTGCGCCCGGGCGAGGCCGTGCACGGTGCCCGAGAGGCGGCGGCGAGCGCCCAGGTCGACGTCGAACAGGCCCTGGCCTGGCGGGACTTCATGGTGTCGGACTACTCCGACGCCGGACAGGAACGCTGGCTGGCCGACAACGGCATCGATCTGCTGCGCGGCACCGGCCGCCTGGCCGGACCGGGTGTCGTGGAGGTGGCCGGAGGCCGGCACACCGCCGAGCACGTCGTCGTGGCCACCGGGGCGGCACCGGTCATGCCGCCGGTTCCGGGCCTGGCCGAGCTGGCCGGCGTGTGGACCAACCGTGAGGTGACGGGCATGAAGGCGGTCCCGCGCCGGCTGATCGTGCTCGGCGCCGGTCCGGTCGGGGTGGAGATGGCCCAGGCCGTACGCCGTCTCGGCGGCGAGGTGGTCCTCACGGCCCACGGCCGGACCGTCCTGCCCCGCGAGCCCCGGCCGCTGGGCGAGGCGCTCGGCGAGGTGCTGCGCCGCGACGGGGTCGAGCTGGTCCTCGGGCAGGGTACGGTCGCGGCCCGGCGCGAGGGCGAGGACTACGTCCTGACGCTCGACGACGGACAGGAACTGCACGGCGACCACCTCCTCGTGGCCACCGGACGACGCCCGCGCGTCGACGACATCGGCCTGGACACGGTAGGGGTGAAGGCCGACGAGCACGGCATTCCCGTCGACGCGCGTCTGCGTGCCGCCGAGCGGCTGTGGGTCGTCGGCGACGCCACCGGACTCTGGATGCTCACCCACGTCGGCAAGTACCAGGGCGAGGTCGTCGCGGCCAACATCCTCGGCGAACCCCGCGAGGCCGACTACACCGCCGTACCCCGCGTGGTCTACACCGATCCGCAGGCCGCGTCGGTGGGCGCGGGCGAGGCACGGTTCAGCGCCACCGTCCCGATCTCCGGGGTGGCCAAGACCGCGGCCTACACCCGTGCCTACGCCGACGCCAACGGGTTCCTCACGCTGCTCAGCGACGGCCGGGTGATCACCGGCGCACATGCCCTCGGCCCGGAGGCGGGGGAGTGGCTGCAACAGGCGACCCTCGCCGTCCGCGCCCGCATCCCGCTGGACGTACTGCGGGACACGATCCAGCCGTTCCCCACGTTCTCGGAGATCTACGTCGCCGCACTCAAGGACCTGCACGATCAGATCCGGGACGCGGACGGGAAGGCGTCGACGTGACGCGCTACCGCACGCTGAAGGTCGACGACCTCGAGATCTTCTACCGCGAGGCCGGCCCGCCCGACGCGCCCGTCCTGCTGCTCCTGCACGGCTTCCCAGGTCGGGGTCGTAACGGTCGGTCGCGGCGTCGTCGCCCAGCTGTCATCCGCGGGTGGCGGTCAGGGACAGGAGGTTCTCCCGCAGCTCCGGCTCGTGGGGGCCACGATCGGCCCAGAAGGCGCGTCGTGTCGGCCAGGTGGTCGAAGGTGTACGCGAACTCGCAAGGCGCGGGAGCGTCGCTGTGGCCGAACCCCGGGTAGTCGGGTGCGATCAGGCGCCACCGGTCGGCCAGGCGATCGAGGAGGGGTTCGTACATCCGCGCGCCTTCCTGAACCGGCCGGCGCAGGAGGCCGAGGCGTACCGGGCGGACCTGCCCGGCGCCGGGGTGTGTCTGCTCGACGGCGGCCTCTTCGTCCTTGACACCTGCGCCGACGAGGCCGCCCGGCGGATCCGGGCCTTCCTGACCTGAAGTTCTCCGTCAGTGGCTTGACCCGCCGCATGCGGCGGGACCACGAAGAGTGGTTTTACCCCGCCAGGATTCAGACCGCGGTGCCACCCCTGTAGCGTGCTGTAGGGGGCAGACCGCGACGAAGGCGGGCAACCGTGGCCCATGTGGAGCACAGCTCACGGGACGGGGCAAAGGTCGGCCTGCTCGGCAGACGGACCGAGTGCGCCCTGCTCGACCGGATGATCAGCGCGGCCCGCACCGGGGAGAGCAGCACGCTCGTGGTCCACGGCCCACCCGGTGTCGGAAAATCCGCCCTCCTCGACTACGCCACCCGGGCGGCGACCGACCTGCGCGTTCTGCACGCCGTCGGCATCGAATCCGAGATGGAGCTCGCGTTCGCCACCCTGCACCAGGTGTGCGTGCCGCTGCTGGAACGTCTGAAGAACCTTCCCCAGCCGCAGTGCGCCGCACTGGAGACGGTGTTCGGGATACGCGCGGGACCCCCGCCCGATCGGTTCCTGGTCGGAACAGCGGTCCTCGGCCTCCTCTCGGAAGCCTCCGAGAAGCACCCGCTGCTCTGTCTGGTCGACGACGCGCAGTGGATGGACCGGGTCTCGGCGCAGATCCTGGGCTTCGTCGCCCGCCGGCTGCCGGCGGAGTCGGTCGCCCTGATCTTCGGAGCCCGCGAGGGACCTCAGGACCTGCTCGGACTGCCGGAGCTGGAGATCTCCGGGCTGGGCACCACCGACGCCCACACCCTGCTCGACTCGGTCACCCACACCCGGCTCGACCAGGACATCCGCGACCGCCTGGTCGCGGAGACCAAGGGCAATCCCCTGGCACTCCTCGAACTGCCCCGCGGGTTGACCGTCACCCAACTCGCCGGAGGATTCGGCCTCTTGACCGGTGACACACGGCCGGGCCTTGTCGAGCAGGGCTTCCTGAGCCGGATCGAGGCCCTCCCGGACGAGACCCGGCAGCTCCTGCTGATCGCCGCCGCGGAACCGGTCGGCGACCCCGGCCTGGTGTGGGCGGCGGCCGACCGGCTCGGCCTGACACCGCGGACGGCTCTCGCCGGCGGCACGGACGGGCTGGCGTCGTTCGACATCCGCGTCACGTTCCGCCACCCGCTCGTACGGTCGGCCGTGTACCGGTCGGCGACGGAGGAGGACCGCCGGGCCGTGCACCTCGCCCTCGCGGAGGCCACCGACCCGCAGGCCGACCCGGACCGACGTGCCTGGCACCTCGCGTCCGCCACCGCGGGCCCCGACGAGTCCGTCGCCGCCGAGCTCGAACGCTCCGCCGACCGCGCGCAGGCGCGCGGCGGCCTGGCCGCCGCGGCCGCGTTCCTGCAACGGTCCCTGGCACTCACCGGCGACACCTCACGGCGCGCCGAACGCGCTGTGGCGGCGGCGGACATCAGCCTCCGGGCCGGCGATCTCGATGCCGCCCACCGGTTCGTCGACATCGCGGACCAGTACGCCCGGAGCGAGTTCCACCGCGCCCGGACCCAACTCGTACGCAGCCACCTCACGTTCGCCGCCCGCCTCAACCAGGAGGCGCCACCGCTGCTGCTGACCGCCGCACAGCGACTGGAGCCCTTCGACGAGGGCCTCGCACGCGAGACCTATCTGATCGCGTGGGGCACCTCGGCACTGGTCGCCGCGGACGCGGACAGCCTGCTGGCGGTCTCCCGGGCGATGAGAGCACTTCCGGCGACGACCGGAACCCCCCAGGCCCTCGACCTCGTGATCGAGGCCTGCGCGCTGCTCGGCACCGAGGGCCGCGCCGCCGCCGTCCCCGCGCTCCGGCGGGCGGTCACGGCGCTCGCGGATCTTCCCGCGTCCGACGTCCTGAAGTGGGGCTGGGTGGCCAACGGTCTCAGTGCGGCCGCCTGGGACGACCGGGCCATGCGCAGCATGTACGGCAGGGCCGTCGAGGTGGTGCGCACCGCGGGTGCTCTGAGCGAACTCCCTTTCTGTCTCGCGTCGTTGGGCCTGGCGACCACCTGGACCGGGGACTTCACCGCTGCCGCGTCGATCGTCGAGGAGGCGGACGTCGTCGCCGCGGCGACCGGCATCCCCCTGGCGCCGCACGTCGAACTGCGGCTCAGCGCACTGCGGGGCCGTGGCGCCGAAGCCGAGGCGCTCATCGCCACCACGATCGAACAAGCCGGTGCGAGCGGCCAGTTGACGGGAGTCGCCGCCGCCCACTGGGCCGCCGCCGTCCTCTACAACGGCCTCGCCCGCTACGACCAGGCCATGCCGGCAGCCAAGATCGGCAGTCGGATCGCCGAACTGTGGGTCTCCGCCTGGGTGTTGCCCGAACTCGTCGAGGCGGCGGCGCGCATCGGCGAGGACGAGGTCGCCCGTGACGCGCTCGAACGGCTCACGGAGGCCGCGGGGCCGTGCGACACCGACTGGGCGCAGGGAATCCTGGCCCGCTGCCGTGCCCTGCTCAGCACCGGGGCACCCGCGGACCGACTCCACCGCCGGGCGATCGAGCGGCTGGGCCGGACACCACTGCGCCCCGAACTGGCGCGGGCACACCTGCTGTACGGCGAGTGGCTGCGCCGTGACCGGCAGCGCAGCGATGCACGGGGCCATCTCCGTACGGCCTACGAGATGTTCGCGTCGATCGGCATGGAGGCGTTCGCCGAACGAGCCCGTCGCGAACTGCTCGCCACGGGGGAGACCGCTCGCAAGCGCACGATCGAGGCCTCGTCGAGCGACGAACTGACCCCGCAGGAGAAGCAGATCGCGTCGCTCGTGCAGGACGGCTTCTCCAACCCGGAGGTCGGATCCCGTCTGTTCCTGAGCCCGCGAACGGTCGAGTGGCATCTGCGGAAGATCTTCACCAAGCTGTCGATCACCTCCCGCAGACAGCTCCGCGACGTCCTGCCCCGCGCCGGGTACGAGGCCACATCGGAGTAGGAGTCAGGGCTCAGGGGATGAGCTGCTGGCCGCCGTCGATGTCGTAGGTCGCCCCGGTGAGTGCCGTGTTGGTCATCAGATGCAGCGCGAGCGAGGCCACGTCCGACGGGCCCACGACCCGCCGAATCGGCAGCGCGGTGCGCAACTCCGCGCGGCGACGCTCCAGTTCGTCGCCGAGCAGGCGGGCGGACAGCGGGGTGTCGACGAACCCGGCGGCGATGGCGTTGACCCGGACCGGGGCGATCTCGAGGGCGGCATTGGCCGTGACGGCGGGCAGAGCCGCCGCCGCGATGGCCGCGACACTCAGACCTGGGCCGGGGCGGCGGGCATGCGTGCCGGTGATGTACGTCAGTGATCCGCCCGGGCGGACGTATGTCGCGCACTCCCGTGCGACGCGCAGTGATCCCAGCAGATGCTCGTCGAGGACGTTTCGCGCCAGGTCGAAGTCCATGTCGACGATCGGAGCGTAGATCGGTCCGCCACCGGCGACGAGGACGTGGTCGACCGGAGCGGGCAGCTCCGTGAAGAACCGGTGCAGCCCCGCGGCGTCCCCCAGGTCGAGCCTCGTGGCCGACGCGTCCAGCTCGTCACGCGCGACGGCGAGCCGTGTCTCGTCGCGCCCGCTGATGACGATCTGCGCGCCGGCCGCGTGCGCCTGGCGCGCCGTCTCCAACCCGATGCCGGAGGTGCCGCCGATGACGACGACGGTGCTTCCTGAGAGATCGTTCACGGCGTACTCCGTCGTGTCGATGGTCGACGTGATGGCGATGTCGGTCGGGCGGTCGAGTCGTCGGCAACGCCGGGTTCCCCGGACGCTCGCCGGGTCGCCGGGGTGGCGGGTCGGCGACACCGTCTCGACGGTGAGCCGGTCGGTGTGCGGCGGGGAGCGCGGCATGTCCGACATCTGCCCGGTTCGCTCGGCCTGCCACAGGCCGGGATTCCGCCCGGAACCCGGGTCTTCATCGTGGTCAGGTACTCCATGTCGGTCCTTCTCACCCATGTTCCCGTCCAGGATCGGTCGGCCGGGCGGCTGCTCGCGCCCGTGGTCCTCCCTGGCCCGCGGCCGGCCAGGGGGTCGCCCGTCCCCTGCCGCTCGTCCCGGGACGGACCAGTGAGTTCCCCGGGCGCGAGGGCCCCGACGCTGATGGACAGTGGAAGAAGATCTGCTCACCGTCCCGCGAGCCGCAGCGCCAAGGCGACGAAGACGGCACTGCGTGACCCCCTCGTGGCCGATCGAGGGAATCGGAATCGCCATGTCCAACCACTTCAGTGCGGCCTATCTCAAGTTTCCCGGCGACGACGCGCGCCTGGACCTGACCGACCTGTACGCCTTCCCGGCGTCCGGCGACTCCGGCAGAACGGTGTTGATCATCGATGTGAACCCGTTCACGACGGGTCTGAGCGCGACCCCGCCCTTCCTGATGAGTGCGGAACTGAACCCGGACGCGGTGTACCGGATCAACATCGACAACGACGGCGACAACCAGGCCGACGCCGCCTTCTCGTTCGTGTTCACGGAGGCGAGCGGCGGTGGGCAGACGGGCACGGTGTTCTACGCGGTCGGCGCCGACGCCCGCAGCGCCGAGCCGAGCGGTGAGGTGCTCGCGAGTGCCGTACCGGTCGGCTTCGACGCATCCGCGCGGCCCGTGCGCGCGGGCCGCTGCCGACTGTTCACCGGCGTACGGAGCGATCCGTTCTTCGCCGACGCCGAGGGCGCCCTGCACGGTTTCGAGTGGACGGGAGAGGACGCCTTCGCCGGCAAGGACGTGCAGTGCATCGCGCTGGAGGTGCCCGACGACATGCTCGGCCCGGAACCGGTGATCCACCTGTGGGCGACGGTCGGCGTGCGCCGCGACGGCACGCTCGTGCAGGTGGACCGGGGCGGGCACCCGACGATCAATCCGTTCATCAATCCCGATTACGCCAAGGACGCGTACAACACCGGGCATCCGGCGGACGACGTGGCGACGTATCTGGAACCGTGGACGAAAATCCTTGAGGGGAACGGCTATCCGTCCGCCGAGGCGCGTGCGGCGGCCGCCACCGTCCTGCCGGACCTCCTGCACTACGACCGCGGGCTACCGGCCGCCTATCCCAACGGGCGGGCTCTCACCGATGACGTCTTCATCGCCCGGATGGCCTTCCTGACCAACGGAAAGGTCGCCGAGGGCGGGGTGCCGTCGCATGACGACCTGCTGGCCGAGTTCCCGCACCTGGGGCCTCCGCACAGGTAGTCGTGCCCCACCCGAGCGAGACCGGCCGGCAAGGGCCGTCCGCGCCGCACCACCCGGAGGGCCGTCATGGACATCCCCGTGAAGAAGGTCGCCGTCATCACCGGCGCCTCGCAGGGCATCGGCGCCGGCCTGGTCGAGGCGTACCGGAAGCTCGGCCACCGCGTCGTCGCGACCTCGCGCGGCATCTCCCCGTCCGAGGACCCGGACGTCGTGACGGTCCGGGGCGACATCGCCGATCCGGCCACGGCCGAGCGCGTGGCCGACGCGGCGATCGAACGGTTCGGCCGGATCGACACCCTCGTCAACAACGCGGGCCTCTACCTCGCCAAACCGTTCACCGACTACTCCCGGGAGGAGTACGAGGCGGTCATCGGCGTCAACCTGACGGGCTTCTTCCACATCACCCAGCTTGCCGTCCGGCAGATGCTGCGTCAGGGCACCGGTCACATCGTCCAGATCAGCACCAGCCTCGCCGACCACGCCAACTCCAGGATCCCCGCGCTGCTGGCCTCCCTCACCAAGGGCGGGCTGCAGTCCGCCACCAAGGCGCTGGCGATCGAGTACGCCTCCCGGGGCATCCGCAGCAACGCGGTCGCGCTCGGCGTCATCCGGACCCCCATGCACCCAGAGACATCCGCGAGTCTCGCCGCGCTGCACCCGCTCGGGCGGATGGGCGAGGTCACCGATGTCGTCGACGCGATCGTCTTCCTGGAGAACGCGACCTTCGTCACCGGCGAGATCCTCCGTGTGGACGGCGGGCAGAGTGCCGGACGGTGAACTCCCGGCGGTGGTGGGCTTTGTGAGCAGTAGTGGTGAAGTATCGATTCGGCTAACACCTATCCGGGTTGTGCAGGAAATGTGTGAAAGCCGTGATTGAATCATGCACAACTCGGCCAGGTGGCCAGATCTCGACCGCTCGGTTCCCCGTGTCCTGTCGTTGACCAGCAGGATGTCCGCGCGCTCACGCAGGTCAGTCCGCCCGGCCGAGCCGGTACGAACGTGCGGTAGGGGCGGGAGTGGTCGATCCGCGCGCGCCCCTGCCGTAGCGCATCCTGTGTCGCCGCGCCTTCCCGACCGGAGGCCAGGACACCGGCCCGTGCCCGGCATGGCCCGCGACTGTCCGCGGCCCGCCGGACGGGAACGTGCGTCACGTCAGCGTGCCGGCACACCGCGACTGCGCTGCCGCTCGTCGGCACGTACGTGAAGGGAACCGCGCATGACCGTCACAGCCACCGCCGCTACCGTTTCCGATTTCTACTACGGCGCGGTGACCCCCGTCGCCGCCTATCTGATGGCGTGCCTGGGAGCGGCCCTCGGGCTGCGCTGCACGACCCGTTCGCTGCGTCGTCCGCAACACAGAGCCCGCTGGCTGGCGCTGGGCGCCGTCTCGATCGGCTGCGGCATCTGGACCATGCACTTCATCGCGATGATCGGCTTCAGCGTCGAGGGCGCGCTGGTCAACTACGACACCACGAAGACGATCCTGAGCCTCTTCGTGGCGATCGCGGTGGTCGCGATAGGGGTCTTCCTCGTCGGCTACCGCGGCGGATCCCCGCTGAACCTGGGCGTGGCTGGCACGGTCACCGGGCTCGGTGTCGCGGCCATGCACTACCTCGGCATGGCCGCCATCCACACGAACGGCAGCCTCCACTACGACATGCCGACCGTGGTCCTCTCCATCGTGATCGCGGTCGCCGCCGCCACCGCGGCGCTGTGGGCGGCGGTCTCCATCCACGCGCTGTGGGCGAGCCTCGGCGCGAGCCTGGTGATGGGCGTGGCCGTGACCGGTATGCACTACACCGGCATGGCCGCGGTCTCCGTGCACCTCACGAACCTGGCCGGGTCCTCGCAGTCGTCGGCCGACCTGGTCGCGTTCCTCCTGGTCATGCTCGCGGGTCCGCTCGTCGTTCTCCTGGTCGCCGCCGTGATCGTCATGTTCGACCCGGACATGATGATCGGCGAGGCCGAGACGACGATGCTGGAGCCCGTGACCGCCCCGCTGTTCGGCGGCGACTCCGTCTTCCCGCCGAAGCAGCCGGCCCAGTCCGCCCAGTCGACCCAGCCGTCCCAGGGCCATACCTCCTGGTGACCTGACCTGACCTGACCTGACGTGACCTGACATCCGCGTGCGGGTGTCAGGTCACGTTAGCAGGCGATCTGTCCGTGGCAGACCCCGTCTGGGATGCTGAGGACCAGGCTCGACAGGGGGGCGGACTGTGTATTCGGAACCTATGGCGCGAGCCGTTGTGGAACCAGCGGTCCTCGAGTTGGTACGGCAGTACCCCCGTGGCAGGTCGTTCTCCACGACCGTCACCTTCGGCGGGGACGACTTCAGCATGTGCGCCCACGTACGGGCGCGGTGGGCGGCACCAGGGCAGGTGAAGATCGCGCTGGCCTGTTGGGTCGTCAACAAGGACACCGCGCGCTACCTCGGTGACAACCCTCCTGCCGAGGAGGAGATGCGCCTGCCACCGGACGGCACGGCGGAGTGGGACGAGGAGCTGACCAGCCGGGTGATCGGCCATCTCGCAGCTCGTATGGACGCTCTTGCCACCCCGCTGCCGACCACCGACGAACACCTCACCATCACCGTGCCGTTCGTCCTGACGTAGGCATGGGCGGATCTAGTCCACGTCGATGCCGAAGTCCCGGACGAGTTCTTCCAGGCCGCCGGTATAGCCCTTGCCGCCGAGCACGAAGTCCCAGTCCCCGCTCGACCGTCGACGGAACGAGCCGAGTACGAGGGCGGTTTCGCGTGGCCGGCCGTCGGAGACGTCGAGTCGTCCCAGTTCGTTCAGTCCCGGGTCGCGCAGGCGGATGCAGGCGTCCGTGAAGCCGGAGAGATCCGCTCCGGGGTTCGCCTCCGGGTCGACGGCCGCTACGAGGACGAACCGGTCGGCCGCGTCCGGCAGGCTGTCGAAGGAGACACGGATCGCGGCCTTGTCAGGTGCCGTGGGTGCGAGGGCGCGGACCGAACCGTCCGCCGTCCGAGGGTTGTTGAAGAAGACGAAGTGTTCATCGCTGAGGACACGGTTGCCCTGACACACGAGGGCGCACACGTCCAGGACGACGCTTCCGGTCCACGACATGCCCAGGACGTTGTAGTCGTCGGGCAGCCGGGTGTCCGGGTCGGCGGACGGCACCGGCCGCGCCGGAGCCCGGCGGGCGGATTCGCCCAGGCGTCCCCGCAATCCATGGCGGTGCAACAGGTCGACAAGTTCGGTGCCCGAGATCAGTTCGAGCGGCTTTCCGTTGGCGAAGGCGTGCGAGCCGGGACCGAAACCCGACGTCGTCACGAGAACGCCCTTGTTGGCACCGGCGTCCTGGACGGTCCCGTACAGGTCGCGCACGGCGGTGGGCGGAACCGTGTTGCGGTAGCGCTTCACCTGGACGACGATCTTGCCGCCGCGGATCGGTGTCGGGTCCAGCGCGTCGACGTCGACGCCTCCGTCGTTGGAGCGTTGGGTGGTGACCGCCTGCATCCCCATGGCCCGGAAGAGATCGGCGACGAGGTTCTCGAAGAGGATCGGATCCATGTCGTACAGGTCGGGTTCCTCGTCGCCGCCGTGCGTGACGACGCGGTTGCCGACGTCCACGGGCAGGCGACTCGGGCGTACCGGCGACAACTGGTCGGGGCGAGCCGAGAGTTGGCCGCGCAGTGCGTCGGCCAGACAACTGCCCGCGTCCACCTGCGCAAGGTGCAGGTCGTGGAACGTCGAACGCGAGGCCATGACGGTGGCCAGGTAGATGTGTCCCGGTCGGCCCGTCGTGGGGTCGTGCCCGTCCACGAACCCGTTCAACGTCACCGAGTCGAGGGCGCCCGGCTCGTCCGCGGCGAAGAGCTGGTGCAGGACGAGCAGCGTGCACTGCGCGAGTACCTCTCGGTACAGGGCCCGGCACTGTCCCACCGGTCGGGGGGTCTCCTTGTCCTGGTCCGTCCCGGACACGTACCGGACGGACTTGACCTCGGGGATGATGCCGTAGGCGGGCAACTCCCAGTCCAGCACCAGTTGTCGGGCCGCCGGGTCGTAGGCGGCCACCACCTGACGTGGGAAATCCTCCGGCCACGAGGTGGAGGCGTAGAGAGCGCCCGAGAAGTACTCGACCACGGATTCGGGATCGCGGCGCCTCACGCCCTCGGTCACCTCGGCGATGCCGGCGTTGTGCCGACGCACCTCGGTCAGCTGGGCATCGGCCCACTGCTGGTACTCCCGCTGGTAGGCCGCCAGTTGCTGCTGTCGACGGGCTTCCGCCGCCTGCGCCGCCTGCCAGTCCCGCTCGAAGCGCGCCCGCGCTTCGGCCTGAGCCTGAGCCCGGCGACCGGCGGTCCACCCGCTCTGCGTCTGGTACTGACCGAAGTCCGGCATGGGCACGGGCTGCGCCAGCGTTCCCGGAGCGAAGGGCTGGACGTGCTCGGAGCGCAGGAGCGAGGAAGCCCTGAAGGCCGGAGCCCGACACCCCGAGGCGAGAAGGCCTTGCAGCGAAGCGACTTGTGCGTCCAGTTCCTCCGTACGACGCAGCGCTTCCGCCTGGCGGTACTCACGATGGCTCTGCGCGGCCTGGCGCTGATAGGCGCGCGCCTGCTGCATTTCCTGTCTCTGTCGTCTGGCTTCCGCCTGCATCTGGCGCTGCTGCTGCCGTTGCATTTCGGCCCAGACGCCGACAACGCCGGTGGAACGACGACTCATCAGGTGCTTGCCCTCCCCGAGGCGCTCCGGTTGTCCCCACAACCAGCTGTAACCAGACAACTCTACCCAGCAATTGCCGTGTCGCATATCCACTCGTCAAGGGCGGCCTCCGCGCCTGACCTCGTACGAACTCGCGTGCTACGACGGCCCGTTGGGCCCCGTCCGTGCGGTCTCGGGTGTGCCCGCGGGCGCAGCGGGCCGGTCCGCCGGTGACGGCTGCGGATCGGGTTCGGTCCGGTGGCCGCCGCGCAGCGCCGAGGCGACAGCAGATACCAGGGCCATGCCCGCGGCGACGCTGAAGACGATGGTCAGACCGTGGTGGAACGGGCCGGAGACCAGCCGGGGGAAGAACGTGTGGCCGGTCAGGACGGCGCGCTGGGCGGCGGTCACCCGGTCGAGGGTGCCGTCGGACGCGAGCAGGTGCTGGATGGGGTTGTTGCCGAGGAAGGTGGCGAACAGGGTGCTCACCGGCGGCAGCGACGCGGCCTGTTCGGCGGCGCCGGTCGGCACACCATGAGCCTGGAGCCCCTTGCCCAGCGTCGCGGGCAGCGAGGACGCGAGCCCGGACACCATCAGGGAGAAGAACACACCGATGGACAGAGCCGTACCGGAGTTCTGGAACGTGGAGCGCATGCCCGAGGCGACGCCCCGGTACTCGCTCGGCACGCTGCCCATGATGGACGAGGTGTTCGGCGCGGAGAACATGCCCTGGCCAAGCCCGTTGAGCAGCAGCAGCGCCGCGAACATCCCGTAGTCGAAGTCGATGGGCAGCGCGAGCAGGCCGAGGAAGGAGAGCGCCACGACGACCAGCCCGACCGTCGAGAACATCCGCGCGCCGAACCGGTCCGACAGATAGCCCGAGACGGGCCCGGCGATCAGGAAGCCGACCGTGAGCGGGAGCATGAAGATGCCCGCCCACAGCGGGGTGTCCTCGTAGTCGTAGCCGTGCAACGGCAGCCAGATCCCCTGCAACCAGATGATCAGCATGAACTGCAGCCCGCCCCGCGCGATCGCGGTCAACAGGGCGGCCAGGTTGCCCGCGGCGAAGGCGCGCACCTTGAACAGGGCCAGATTGAACATCGGTTCGGCGATGTGCGTCTCGACGTAGCAGAAGACCAGCAGCAGGACGACGCCGCCGATCAGGCCGCCGAGCACCCACGGGTTTCCCCAGCCGGTGGCGCTGCCGCCGTAGGGCTGGATGCCGTAGGTGATGCCCGCGAGGAGGATTCCGGCGCCCGCCGCGAAGGTGAGGTTGCCCAGCCAGTCGATGCGGCCGGGGCGGCCCGCCGAGGTCTCGCGCAGGCTTAGATACGACCAGATCGTGCCGGTGATGCTGATCGGCACGCTCACCCAGAACACCGCGCGCCAGTCGACGACGGCCAGCAGACCACCCGCGAGCAGGCCGAGGAACTGGCCGGCCAGCGCGGTGATCTGGTTGATGCCGAGCGCCATGCCGCGCTGCCGGGCGGGGAAGGCGTCGGTGAGGATGGCCGCCGAGTTGGCGGTGAGCATCGACCCGCCGAAAGCCTGCACGACACGCCACAGGATCAGCCACATCGCCCCCGCACCCGCGCGGAACGGGTCCAGGGACAGCGCGACGGACGCGCACGCGAAGATCAGGAAGCCGATGTTGTAGATCTTCACCCGGCCGAACATGTCCCCGAGCCGGCCGAGCACGACGACCAGCACCGCCGAGACCAGCAGATAGCCCAGGATCATCCAGAGCAGATAGCCGATGTTGCCCGGCGCGAGCGGATCGAGGCCGATACCGCGGAAGATCGCCGGCAGCGAGATGATCACGATCGAGGCGTCCATCGTGGCTATCAGCACGCCGAGGGTCGTGTTCGACAGCGCGACCCACTTGTAGTTCGGTCCGGGAGGCGTGTCCTTACGACGCCCCGAGCGCACGGCACTCGTCAAGGGCGGCCGAGCGCCGTCGCCGGGTATGTGCCCTGTCCCGCTCACAGTCGCTCCGCCAGTCGGTCGAGGAGGGGCAGGGCCGACGCGAGGGTCGCCCGCTCCTGGGCGGTGAACTCGTCGAGGACGGCCCCGAGCCGGTGCACGGAGGCGGAGCGCCGCTCGGCCAGCACGGCCCGTCCCTCGTCCGTGATCTCCAGAATGCTGCGCCGCCCGTCGGCCGGATCGGGGCTACGGCGGACCAGCCCGCGCTGTTCGAGCAGCGCGAGGGTGCTGGCCATGGCCTGCGGGCGGACCCGCTCCGCCTCGGCGAGCGACGTCGGCGACTCGGAGCCGTCACGGGCGAGCCGGGCCAGCACCGAGACTCCGGAGAGCGACACATCGCCCACGGCGTGCGCCTGGCGCAGGCGCCGCGTCAGCCGGCCCACCGCGAGCCGTAGCTCGGAGGCGAGACGCGTGGTGTCGTTCGGACTGTCCACCTTCATGGGTACTAACACTAGATTTATCAGCCTGGACTGCTCAACCAATTGTTAGTAAATCGAGCGAGGAGGTCGTCGATGGAGAGCGGACGCCCCGCGGGACTGTTCGTCGGGCTGTGCACCCTGGACGTCATCCAGCTCGTGGACCACGCCCCGGGCCCGAACGAGAAACTCACCGCCCGGGACCAGGTGGTCGCCGCGGGCGGCCCGGCGGCGAACGCGGCCGTGGCCTTCGGCCATCTCGGCGGTACGGCCACGCTGCTGACGGCGATCGGCCGCCACCCGTTGGGAGCCGGGGCGGCCTCCGACCTGAACGCGCTGGGCGTGACCGTGCGCGACCTGGCCGCCGACGCGACACACCCGCCCGCCGTCTCCACCGTCCTGGTGACCGCGTCCACCGGAGAACGCGCCGTCGCCTCGACCAACGCGACGTTGCACCGGCTCGCCCCTCCCGACGACCTCGACGCGCTGGTTGCGGCCTGCGACCTCGTCGAGTTCGACGGCCACCACATGGAACTCGCCATCGCGGCGGCCCGTTCGGCGCGTGCCGTCGGCCGCAAGACCCTTTTCGACGGCGGCAGTTGGAAGCCCGGCACCGAGAACCTGCTGCCGCTGCTCGACGTCGCCGTCTGCTCGGCCGACTTCCACCCGCCCGGCACCCGCACCCCGACGGACACGTTGCGCTTCCTGCGGGACCACGGGGTCGTCTGGTCGGCCGTGAGCGCGGGAGCGGACCCCATCGTCTGGGCGGGCCCGGGCGGCGAAGGCACGGTGGACGTGCCGTCGGTGAAGGTCGCGGACACGCTGGGCGCGGGCGACGTGCTGCACGGTGCCCTCGCCCATCACCTCGCACTCCAGGACCGCCTGACCTCGGCGGGTTTCGCCGAGGCGCTCCGCGCGGCCGCAGCCGTGGCCTCGCGGGCAACCGGCTCGTTCGGCACGCGAGCGTGGCTGCGGGAAGGGTGACCCGGGTCGACACGCCCGGACCTGAGAAGATCATCGGAAACGTACGCGTCACCGGACCGTACGAACCAGGGGTGGGAAACATGATTGTTGTACTGCTGCTCGGTGTCCTCGTGCTCCTCATCGGCGGGTGCGCCTGTGTGGTGTGGGCCGAGCGCGGCGGGCCCCGCTGGGCTCGTGTCATCGCGACCGTGACCCTCACTGCGAGCGAACTGCTGCGCAGCTCCGACAAGAAGCGGCGGCGGGGCCTGAACTCGGGCAACCAGGGCGACGACTAGTACCGCGACGGTCTTTGCTGTGACGTGGACGACGGCGCCCGCCGGAAGGCCGATTTCCCTCTGTCGGCCTTCCGGCGGGCGCGGAGATCCTCGAGGACTGCGACCGGCACTTCGATGCGGGACTGCCCCCGGCGGTCGCAGGGATCGAGGCGCGGTGCGGGGTCAGGTGATCAGACGACTTCCACTCCGTACCAGGCCAGTGCCTCGTTCACCGGCTGGTAGTAGCTGAAGCACGTGCTGCTGTTCCCTCCCGAAAGAATGCCGAGCGCGGCGTCGCCGGCAAAGAGGGGTCCACCGCTGTCGCCGCCCGCGCGGCAGATACTCGTCACGTCCATGCCTGTGATCTGGTGACCGTCGCTGTAGGTGATCGTCTGATTCTTGAATTCCACGGTGCCGCAGCCGTACTTGCTGGTGAACCCGGAGGCACAGACGCTTTCCCCGAGCGAGCTGTCGCGCGAGTAGGTGATGTCCTGGGCTTCGCCGTTCTGAGCCTCCACGTTCCCGTAGTAGGTCACCTCGCTGGTGTTATAGGCGCGGATCAGGCCAAAATCGTTCCCGTCCGAGAAGTAGTGCCCCGTCGTGTAGCCGATGTAGGTGCCGTCCGACTTGAACCAGTCGTTTCCTCCTTCAATGGTGCAATGTCCTGCGGTGAGGATCGATTTGTACTCGGGGTTGGCCTTGCTGCGTACGGTGAACCCGTACGAGCACGCGACCGTGCCGTTTTGGATGTAATCACCCCCGTTGATGGGAGATGTCGTTTCCGTGGTTTCTCCCGAGATGCGCACGATATGTGCGGCGTCGCCGTACGGTGCGATGAATTCACTCAGTTCGGTGAAGTCCGCGTCGCTGACGGTGCTGTCCGCGTGGATGAGCACCTGGTTGGCCGGGACGTCCACGCCCCACATCGTTCCGGGTGTTCTGAAGGTGTCGTCGAGCTTCTGCTTGATCGAGTCCAGGTATGCGGTGTCGTACGTGACCAACTCCGGGACGGCGCCGGCGTCCTTGACCGCTTCCGCGGCCTTGCTGTCGGTGACGGTGACGACGAATCTCTGTCTGTCGCGGTCGAGGTATATTCCAGCCGTGCGGGAGTCTCCCAGGCCGTCGGCTATTTTCTGCGACGCGGCACCGCTCGGCCCTGCTGCCACCGGAACGTCACGGGAAGGGTGATCTGCCTGCGTTTGGGCGTTCGCGTTCGGTGCGAATGTCATGAGGCCGGTGACGAGTGAGGCGAGTGCCAGAGCCCTGACGGCGGAAACAAGAGTTTTTCCGGTCACGCTTTCTGTCCTCCGGTTGTTGTCGAATCGGCTGCGGAGTGAGACCGCAGTTGATCAGCCGGAGGTGAATCTCCAATAGCGGAACGATGAATGCCGTTTTTTCGCTGTTTTCCTTCACCGCAGTGCCGGGATTCGACTTCGCCGCAAAGAAGTGAATTTCAGGGGTGTATGGAATGCGCCTTCTTTGTGCGCATTGCGTTCTGTCTCGTGCGGAACCAGCAAGGTCAGGTCGCCGCGACACGTGCCGAACCGGTCGGGGAACGCGCCGGGACGGAACCCTTCTCCGCACCCCAACATGCCTAGACTGAGCCGTCGTTGATCGTTTGACGGACGGTCTCAGGAGGACCACATGCCCCGCAACCCGTCTCGACGCACCGCTCTGCGCGGCCTGGTCGCAGGCTCAGCCGTGGTGATCGGCTTTGATCCCTTCTCCCGGAGCTGGGCGGTGACCAACTCCGGCGGAGAACTGAGCGGCATCCCGCACCTGGACGGGACGCTCCACACCGACGACGCCTCACTCACCGCCGACGCGGACGACTTCGGGCACATCGTGCACCGGCGTCCGGCCGCGGTGCTGCGGCCCGGCTCCGTGCGGGACGTCGTCGCGATGGTGCGGTTCTGCAATCTGCACGGGCTCCGCGTGGCCCCGCGCGGACAGGGCCACGGGACGAACGGGCAGGCGCAGGTCGAGGGCGGCCTGATCATCGAGACCGAGCCGCTCGCCTCCATCGGCCCGGTACGGACGGGCAGTTCACGCGTCACGGTCGGCGCGGGCGCGAAGTGGAGCGACGTCGCCAAGGCCACCCTCGCCCACGGTCTGACACCGCCCGTCTTCACCGACTACCTCGAACTCTCCGTCGGCGGCACCCTCTCCGTCGGCGGCCTGGGCGGCCAGAGCCACCAGCAGGGAGCGCAGGTGGACAACGTCCTGGAACTCGAAGTCGTCACCGGAGCAGGGGAGTTGCTCCGCTGCTCCCCGACCCGCCACCCCGGCCTCTTCCGCGCCGTGCTCGCCGGCCTGGGCCAGTGCGCGGTGATCGTCGGCGCCACCCTGCGCCTGGTCCCGGCCCCGGAGACCGTACGGCACTACCTCCTGCCGTACGACGACCTCCAGACCTTCCTCGACGATCAGCGACTCCTCGCCACCGAGGGGCGTTTCGCCTACCTGGAGGGCCAGGTCGGCGCGGACACCGCCGGAGCCTTCAACCAGTTCGCCATCGAGGCCGTCGCCTACGGGCCGCCGGTGGGGGACACCCCCGACGACACCGCTCTCCTGCGAGGCCTGCGCCACGTCGCGTCCGGCGCCCAGATCACCGACCTCGGCTACTACGACTTCCTCGACCGGCTCGCCGCCTCCGTCGCCGCCCTGAAGGAAGCGGGTCTGTGGGCCTACGCCCACCCCTGGCTCAACGTGGTCATCCCGGGCCGCAGAACCGCAGACGTGGCGGGCACCTTGCTGGACGCACTCACCCCGGCCGACCTCGGACCCGGCGTCGTCCTCCTGTACCCCCTGCTGCGGGAGCACCTCCACGCCCCGCTGCTGCGCATGCCCGACGACCCGATGCCCTACCTTTTCGCGGTCCTCCGCGCCGCGCCGCCGGAGGACACGGCGACCGTGCAACGACTGCTGAGCGCCAACCGGTCCGCGTACGAGACCGTCGAGGCGGCCGGCGGCACCCAGTACCCGGTCGGTTCGATCCCCTTCCGACACGCCGACTGGAAGCGGCACTTCGGGCCGGTCTGGCACCGGTTCGCCGAGGCCAGGAAGACGTACGACCCGAAGGGCATTCTGGTTCCGGGGCAGGGCATCTTCTGACCGCCGCCGCCCTAGGACTGGTCCGGTGGCAGCTCCGCCGGCGCGTCGCGCAACGCGGCGCGGGAGGCCACCCCCAGTTTCGGGAAGAGCTGACGCAGATGGGCGGCGACCGTACGCGGCGAGAGGAACAGGCGTTCCGCGATCTGCTTGTTGGTGAGACCGGCCGCCGCCAGGAGCGCGATCTCCCGTTGCTGGGGTGTCAGTGACGCCGGGCCGGTGACCCCGGCGGCGCCGACGGACAGGCCGGTCGCCCGCAACTCGTTGCCCGCCCGGGCGGTCCAGGGGGCGGGCGCCGAGGCGTTCGAACGTGTCGATGGCGTCGGCGAGTTGGGTGCGCGCCTCCGTCGTGGACTTCACCCGGCGGAGGCGTTCGCCGTAGGCGAGACGGACCCGGGCCAGTTCGAAGGGCCAGCGGTCGGTGCCGGGTACGGCGAGCGCCTCCTCGAACAGGTCGAGCGCTTCATGGTCTACGGCCGCGATGGCCGCCGACGCCTTCACGAGCAGGGCGAGCCGTGGCGAGATCGCGGCGATGCCGGCCTCATGTGCCGCCGCCGCATGGGCCGTTGCCTCCGAGGCACGGCCCGTTCTGACCGCCGCCTCGACGAGATCCATGACGACGAACAGCGCCGGCGGGACGTGCGAGGCGAGTTCCCCCGCGCGGCTGATGGCGCACGCGTGCCGGTACGCGTCCTCGAAGCGGCCCTGGCCGAGCGCGGCGAGCGCCCTCGCGTGCGAGGCGCACGACAGGTAGGAGCCGACCCCGCGCGGTGTCGCCCACAGGGTCATCTCGTCCGTCAGGGCACGGGTGGCGGACTCGTCGCCGCGGGCCGCGGCGACCAACGCGCGCTGGTACAGGAACTCAGTCGACAGCAACTGGTAGCTGTGGGCCTCGCCCAGGTCCCGGCCCTGCGCGGCCTGCGCCTCCAACTCGTCCCACTCGCCCGACGCGAAATGGTCCCGGCCCAGATACACCAGCCCCTGGATCTCCACGGTGAGCGAGCTGTTGTCCCGCCCGTCGCGCAGCACGCGCCGCAGCGCCGTCCGGCACGCCGGCAACCGGTCGACGTAGAGGGAGGTCATGGCGAGCCGGATGACCCGGACCGGATCGGCCTCCCGGTCGAGCGCGGCGATGGCCTCGTCGAGCCTCCCGAGCGCGGGCGGTGCCGTGCGCGCCGGGTCGGCCATCGTGCTGAGGGTCAGGGCGAGTTGCTCCGGGACCTCCGGTTTCAGCAGGCCGAGCGCGCGGTGCAGCGGCTTCCACAGCTCCGTGCGCTGACTGCTCCGGCACAGCCGGGCGAGGGTGTACAGCGCGTCGATCATGGTGGGATCGGTGGCGTCGTACGGCTGGTGCTGCATGTCGATCGCGCCGACGAGCAGCCGGTGCGCGGTGTCGAGGTCGCCCTCGCCGCTGAGGAGGATGTGGTGGGCCGCCGCGACGGCCGCGACGGGCTGGGTGCAGACCGCCGTGCTCAACTCCCGGGAATCCTGGTCGGTTTCGCCGGTCTCCCGATGAGAGCCGCGGTCGGTGGTCGGTGGTACCTCGATCACGGCCACTCCGGAACAGGCTCCGACGACCCTCCGTGGTGTGCCTGATCAGTGCGCCTCCTCGTGTCGGCGTCGCAGCGGAGCCTTCCCGCCGCCCGCCGCGGTGGTGCCGCGCGCCGCGGCGCGGGCCGGGCCGTCGGGGATCGTGAAGGCGAAGACGGCGGTCGCCGCGGCGAGGGCGGCCAGCGTGAAGTAGGCGTGCTGGTAGGCGGAGATGGGCGGATTCGCCGCGGCCGCCGTGGGCGTGCTCAGGACCAGGGCCGTGGTCACCGCCGCCGGTGCGAAGGCGCCCCCGGTCTGCCGTACGACCGTGTTGAGGGTGGAGGCCTGGGCCAGGTCCTTGCGGGAGAGGGTCGCCAGGGAGGCCACCGTGGTCGGCATGAAGACGCCGCCCATGCCGACGCCCAGCAGGAACATGTAGCCGCGGAAGGTCCACAGGCTCGTGTCCTGGTCGCAGGTGGCGAGGAGCAGCAGGACCGCGCTCACCATCGCCAGTCCGCTGCCGATGATGATCCGGGGGCCGACCCTGGAGTAGAGGATCCCGGCGATCTGGACGGTCAGCAGGACGCCGAAGGCCTCGGGGAACGTGCTCGTGCCGGACTCCAGCGCGGAACGGCCCTGACCCTGCTGGAGGAAGAGCGGGCCGAGGTACATCGCGCCGAGGATCGGCACCAGGCCCACCAGATTGATCAGATTGGTGTCCCGGAAGAGCCGGTCCGCGAAGAGACGGAGCTTCAACAGGGGCTCGGAGACACGTAGTTCGAAGACGACGGCGGCGGCGAGCAGGACCGCGCCCAGGACGAGGGCGGTGACGACGGAGGGGGAGGACCAGCCGCGGTTGGGACCCTCGCTGACGCCGAACATCACACCGCCCAGCGCCGCCGCGCTCAACAGCAGCCCGGTGAGGTCGAAGCGGCCGGGCCGGTGGCCGCGGTGCCCGGCGAGGAACAGCGCCCCGAACAGTACGGCGGGCAGACCGAGCGGCAGGTTGACGTAGAACACCCAGCGCCAGGACAGATGGTCCACCAGCAGCCCGCCGAGCATGGGGGCGACGGCCGGGGCGATCTGCTGCGGGATGATCATGTACCGCGAGATCCGCACCTGCTCCCAGGAGTTGAAGGTGCTGTAGAGCAGTGACGACGCGGCCGGGAACAGCACTCCGGCGGACAGGCCCTGCACCGCGCGGGAGGCGACGAGCTGACCGAGGTCGGCCGCCGCGCCGCACAGCAGCGACGAGGTGAGGAAGGCGCCGAGGGCGGTGAGCAGCACGTGTTTGGCGCCGAACCGTTCGACCAGCCAGGCGGAGGCGGGGATGGCCATGGCCAGGCAGACCGGGTAGACCACGACGACCCCGTCCAGGGCGGCCGTCGTCAGGTGGAACTGGCGGGCGATCGACGGGAGCGCCACGGTCGTGATCGCACCGTCGACGATCGCTATGAACGTCACGCAGACGCACATGACGGGGACGACCAGCCGCTGACCGGGGCGGAGGCGGCGCGGTATTCGGGGGACGAGCGGGACACGGGGAGCACGGGGGACGGGAAGGCGTCGGAACGGCAGCACATGCTGAGCATACTCACTATGTGAGTGCTCATTGCTGTCGGCCGGCTCGTACAATCGGTCCTCACCACGGAACGGGGAACGCCATGGCAGTGCACGGCAGCAGCGACATCCTGGTCGACGAGCTCTACGAGACGACGCACCAGTTGCGCCAGTTCGTCGAGACCCGGCTGCGGGCGGGCGGGGCCTCGGTCGCGCGGCTGCGTGCCCTGCGGATGCTCGCGCTGTCCGAACGGCCCCTCCGCATGCGGGACTTGAGCGAGATGACCGGCGTCGCGGCACGGACCACGACCAGCATCGTCGACAGCCTGGAACGCGACGGGCTGGTGGAGCGCCTACGCCATCCCGACGACCGCCGCGCGTTCCTGCTGCGCCTCACCGACAAGGGCCGGGAGTGCCACCGCGAGGCGGAAGAGGTCGACGGCCTCGCACTCGCGGAGGCGACGGCCGAGCTGGACGCGGAGGACCGGGCGCAGTTGCGGACCCTGCTGGCGCGTATCCGCAAGGCGACTTCCTGACGCCGGTTCGCGAGGCGCGGGCAGCGGTTCCGTCGCGGAGCCGGCGGCCGATCCGTGCGGTAGCGGCGTGGCGCGGGCCAGGGGCACACCGCGTGACCTGGCCCGCGCCGCCGCACTCCTTGTGTCCGGTGTGACGTCCACGCAGTGGAACCCCGTGCGGGAGCCGGTGTTTCCTACACGGGCGTATGGCCCTCCAGGTAGGTGTGCACGGGTCCCGGCAACCCGGCCGCGAGGGCGTCGGCGAACGAGGCCCAGCGCACTTGGCCCGCGGTGAGTTGGGCCTCGCCCGACGGGTCGTCGCTCAGGAGTTGGCACACCACGGCCGGCCCGCCTCCGGACTCGGCTCCCAGAAGGCTTGTGCCGTCCACGAGATAGCCGGTGAGTTCGTACACCACCCGCGCGGCGGTGGCCTGCGCCGTCTCGGCCTCCTCGGGGACGCCGGACGGCAGGCTCCACCCGCCCTGCTCGTCCACCAGCAGCAGACGTCCGTCGTTCAAGACGACCGCGTCCACCGCGCCCTCGACGGCCTCGGCGGCCTGTTCCAACGTCATGTCCCAACTGTCCTCTCACACAAGGAGCGACCGCCCGTCCGGCCACGTCCGAGCCCCTTTCCTACCCGGGACGCACCGGTTCACGCGATACGCACCCACCCGGTGGCTGCCCGCAGGATTCGGGCCGCATCTCTTCCTGCGGGCGAGGGGGACTGACGGACGGGAACCGCGACCCCCCTCCAAGCGTTCCCCCCTTGCGCAGGAGTGGTGACGCCCCGTCAAGGATGGTGCCAGATGGACCCGGTGTCGGTAGGACTGCTCGCGTCGCTCGCCGGCGGTGCGGGCGGCGAGGTGGGACGACAGGTGTGGACGGGCCTCACGACTCTCGTACGGAGACCGTTCCACCGTGGCGACGACAGCCCGGGCGGGCCGATTCCGGGCGAGGACGAACTGGCGCGCCTGCGGCAGGCCCCCGGTGACGGGACCCGGGCCCACGCGCTGAGCACGGCCCTGGCCGTACGCGCGGCACTGGACCCCGACTTCGCCACCGCCCTCGCCGCCTGGCACGAACAGGCGAAGCTGGTCCGCACCGGCGACGGTTCGGTCAACAACTCGATCAGCGGCGGCAGTTACTACGCCCCGGTCCTCATGGGCCGCGACTTCCCGAACGCCACCGTCACCCCCGCACCGCCACCACGGCCCGGCGAGCCGGACGCGGGGGAGTGACGACCGCCGCCTGAGGGCACTGCCGTCAGCGCCCTCCCTTTCGGCCAGGGCGGCCTCGCATCAGGACATAGCCGACAACACGGCCCGACCCCGACCTACGTTGGGCCCATGATCCGCAGCTCCTCGTCCACCCGCCCCCTGCCACCCACGACACCCGGCACGGCACGTCCACCCCTCAGCCCCAGTTGGTTCGCGGCCGTGATGGGTACCGGCATCGTCGCCAACGCGGCGGCGACCCTGCCCCGGAGCCTCCCCGGACTGGGGACCGCCGCCACCGTCGTCTGGGTGGGTGCCGTACTGCTGCTGGTCGTGCTGGCCGTCCGCTGCCTCCGGGACCGGGCGCTGCGGTCGCACGCGGCCGATCCGGTCGTGGCCCAGTTCTTCGGCGCACCGCCGATGGCACTGCTCACGGTCGGCGCCGGGACGCTGCTGCTCGGCCGCAGGGTGATCGGGCTCGACGCCGCGCTGGACGTGGACCGGGTGCTGTGGTCGCTCGGCACCGTCCTCGGCCTCGCCACCGCCTGCGCGGTGCCGTATCTGATGATCACCCGGCACCGTTTCGCCCCGGACGCGGCCTTCGGCGGCTGGCTGATGCCGATCGTGCCGCCGATGGTCTCCGCCGCGACCGGCGCCCTGCTCGTCCCCCACACCCCGCCCGGCCAACTCCGGCTCGCCCTCCTCCTCGCCTGCTACGCGATGCTCGGCCTCGGCCTCGTCGCCGCCCTCCTGGTCCTGACCATGCTCTACGGCCGCCTCGTGCACCACGACGCACCCACCGGCGCGATGGTGCCCACGGTATGGATCGGCCTCGGGGCCCTGGGCCAGGCGGTGACGGCACTCGGCGCCCTGGCCGCGGCCGCACCGAGCGCACTGCCCGCGCTCTACGCCCGGGGCGCCGAAGCCCTCGCGCTGCTGGGCGGCGTCCTGGTCTGGGGCTTCGCCCTGCTGTGGCTGGCGCTCGCCGTCGCCCTGACCGCACGGACGATCCGTGCCGGGCTGCCGTTCGCGCCCACGTGGTGGTCGTTCATCTTCCCGTTCGGCGCGCTGGTGACCGCGACCAGCGCCCTCGCGGCCCGCACGGACTCGGTGCTCTTCGTGTGGCCCGCCCTCGTGTTCTACGCGCTGCTCGTCCTGGCCTGGATCGTCGTGACCGGCCGCTCCCTGCGCCACGCCACCACCCGGCGGATCGCCCCTCAGACAGCACGAGAGCTGAGCAACTCCCCAGCCTGATCGGGCTAGTTGACGGGTCCCTTGCGCAGTGCCGCGAGGCGGGCCATCTGCTCGCCCATGCCCCGGGTCCCGGCGAGCGGGGTGAGGGCGTGCGGCCAGACGGAGCGGACCAGGCGGACATGCCGTGCGCCACCGAGGGCGACGACCGGGTCGAGATGCACGATGCCCCGCAACGTCGCCTGTTCCAGAACGAGTCGGGGCGTCACGGAGTCCGTCGTACCGTGCGGGGTGTCGTACGGCTCGACGACGTCGTCGAGGTCGAGCAGGCCGTAGCGCGCGGAGAGGATCAGCAGTCGGTCGGGGCGCAGCGCCTCGGCCGCCCCGCGGCACGCGCGGTGGTACGAGCCGATGTACAGGTCCGCCGCCCGTGCGGCCCGGTCCAACTTGCGGCTGCCGCACGGGATGACGACGAGTTCCGGATTGACGAGGTCGAGATGGTCGTACGCGGTCATGCCTGTCCGTCCTGTTCTGTTTCTTCTTCTCTTTTTTCGCCGTTCGCGCCCGTACGGCCGACACCGGTCGTCCGGAAACTGGTCCGGAACGCACCCGGCGTCACCCCCAACTGCCGTACGAAAGCCCTGCGGAGCGACTCGGCCGAGCCGAATCCGGTGTGGCGCGCCACCACCGGCAGCGGGTCGTCACCGGTCTCCAGCAGCACCTGGGCGGCCTCCAGCCGGACCTGTTCCACATACCGGGCCGGGGTGGTGCCCACCTCTTCGTCGAAGAGTCGGCTCATGTGGCGGACGCTGAGGCCGGCGCGGCGGGACATGGCGGCCAGGGTGTGCGGGGCGCCGGGGTTCTCGGCGACCGCGTCCAGCACTCCGCGGAGCGTCTCCTGCCGGGAGTGCGGGACCTGGGAGCGGACGCTGAACTGGGACTGTCCGCCCGGCCGTTGCATGAAGACGACCATGTCCTTGGCGACCGCCCGGGCCACCCGCGCACCCCAGTGCTCCTCGACGAGCGCCAGGGACAGGTCGATCCCGGCGCTGACACCCGCCGAGGTCATCATCGGCCCGTCCCGCACGAAGACGGCGTCCGGTTCGACCCGTACCGACGGGAAACGCACGGCCAGTTGGCGTGACTGGCGCCAGTGCGTCACGGCGCGCCGCCCGCGCAGCAGCCCGGCGGCGGCCAGCAGGAATGCGCCGGTGCACACCGACGCCGTACACCGCGCCAGACCGTGCAGTCTCCGGACGGCCCCGAGGAGCGCGTCGTCCTTGAGTAGCGTCTCCCATTCCGGACCGCCCGGGACCACCAGTACGTCGTAGGGCTCACGCACGTCGTCGACGCGGACGTCGGCGCTGATCCGGGTACCTGCGGAGGTGATCACGGCCGCCCCGTCCTCGGACGCGATCCGTACGCGGTAGCGTCCGCCGAAGTCGTTGGCCGAGGTGAACACCTCGATCGGGCCGGTCACATCGAGCAGCCGCACACCCGGGAAGACGAGCACGGTGACGGTGAGGGGGCCCGCTCCGGGACGGTTGTGGTTCATCGCACGCCCAGGATGCGTCAGTGACCGGCGCCGATGCCATGACCGGCTTCCTCCCTGCTGGGAGGTGCTGCCTCCCAGCAGGGTGCGGCCGTCGTCGTGGGCCCAACTAGGCGGCGGGCAGGCCTGGTTGACCGACGACCGGCAGTCGCAGTGACGTGTGCGCCAGATCGAGGGTGATCGTCGGCCGGTCGGCCGCGCGGTCGGCGAAGCCCCGGTCGGTGCCCGCGACGATCAGGGCCAGCCGGTGCCCGGCCGGGACGACGTGGTCGACGCTCGCGAGCGTGAGGGTGAGGGAGTACGGCTTGCCGGGCGTGAGCGGGTGGACCGTGTGCGGGTCGGCGGCGGTGCCGAGCGCGGCCCAGTCCCGGCTGAAGACGGTGCTCGTGACGTGCGTGGTGTCGGCCGCCGTCTTCTTGTAACAGGCGCTGTCCTGCGCCGAGTTCTCGCCCCAGCAGGACGCTCCGGAGACCGTGGAGATGCCCAGTCCGGCCGGGTCGTAGTCGCGGATGGTGGCCGGGCCCAGATCGACGAGGACCGCCGACAGGTTCGCGGTCGCGGTCGTCGAGGTGGCGGTGACGGTCACCTGCGCCGCCCCGGAGACGTGCAGCGGCTTGGTGAGGGGCCCGGTGACGAAGCCCGCCTTCTCCCCGGTCGACCGGTCGATGTGCGCGGCCCAGTCGATCTCGGACCTGTCCGTGGCGTCGGTGAAGGTCTCGGTCCCGCTTCCGGGCTTCGTGCCGAGCGTGCCGACGCCCGCCCGCGCGCCCTGAACGGGGTGCAGAGTGACGGGAGTTGTGGACTTCGGCGGCCAGACGGCGTCCGTGGTCCAGTGGTCCGGGGTCCGCTCGATGTCGGCCATCGGCGCGCGGTCGATCCCGTTGTCGTAGCCCAGGAGCGCATGGTCGAACCAGTGGTGCAGGGTGTTCACCCACTGCGTACGGCGGTAGTCGAAGGGGTCGACGTGCCCGGTCTGCGAGAGCCAGATCTTGCGTTCGACGCCGTTCTTCGCGAGGGCGTCCCACCACTGGCCGACGTTCTTGGTGCGGACGGTGAGGTCCTGCTGACCGTGCACGACGAAGACGCTCGCCCTCACCTTCCTCGCGTCCGCCACATAGTCCCGCTCGGTCCAGACCGACGACCAGTCACCGGACTTGACGACGGCCGGATCGCCGAGCGGCTTGTTCACGGCGGCGCAGCGGGCGCCGACGGCATCGCTCTCGACCGTGCGGATCAGGGCACCGGGCGTCGGCGCGCTGCCGACCAGCCCGGCTCCCTGGGAGGAGTAGGCGTCGTACCAGGAGGAGATGGAGCTGATCGGCACGATCGTCTTCAGGCCCCGCACACCGGTCGCGGCGACCCCGTTGGCGACGGAACCGTCCCAACTCTTGCCGATCATCCCGGTGTTGCCGCTCGTCCAGCCGGCCTTGGCGGCCGTGGTGCCGGTGTGCGTGGTGTAGGCGTGGGCGCGGCCGTTGAGCCAGTCGACGACGGTCTTCGTGGACTGGATGTCGATGGGTCCGCCCGCGTCCGTGCAGCCGTCGGAGCGGCCGGTGCCGGGGAGGTCGACGGCTACGAAGGCGTAGCCGCGCGGGACGAAGTAGTTGTCGTAGAAGAGCGGGAAGCCGGTCGGCCGGCCCTTGGCGTCGTAGGTCTTCTTCTGGTTCTCGTTGCCGCGGCCGCAGCAGGAGTAGTAGGGGCTGGCCTCCATGATGACCGGTATCTTCCGGCCCTTGGCGGCGGGTTCGGCGGGACGCACGATGTCGACGGCCACGCGGTCGCTCTTGCCGTCACGGTCCTCGTCGCGCCCGGTGTCGACCCAGACGGTCTCCCGGACTGCCTTCTTGTACGAGTAGACCGGTTTGCTCTCCCCGCCAGGGCCCGTCGGTCTGGATGCCGCCGACGATGCTGCCGGGCCGATCCCCTGGGAGACCGCAGGGCCGGCCGAGGACGAACAGCCGACCAGCAGGGCGGCGACGACGGTCGTGAGGAGCGACGGCATGACGAACGGCCGTCGGGGACGGTGTTCGTGAGCGGGGGACGAGGGCGCGGAGTGGTTGGTGTGCACGAACAGCTAACGGGGTGGCCGTCGGGGGAGGTTGTCACGACGGACTCTTCCCTCAGGACGGTCGCCCGCCGAACTGCCAGGTGTGGACCTCGATTTCGGCATACCGGTCCTGTGTCAGCACGGCGCGTGCCGTCTCCTGGTCCGCTGCCCGGACCAGGGCCGCCGTACCCAGCCACGCGGCACCGTCGTCGGACAACAGCGGCCCGTACGCGATCAGTTCGTCGCGATCGGGCGGCACCGACAGGTCCACCGGCTGCCCGGCGCCGAGGCCGAGCACCAGGTACCGGTGGCCGCCGGTCCGACCGCCGGGGAAGTCCCACATGGTGCGGCCCAGCATGTTGCGCCAGCGCCGCAGCAGGACGTCCCGGTACACGCCCGCCTGGTAGTTGGGCTCGTCGAAGGCGAACGCGCGGGCGGCGGCCGGATCGGGCAGCTCGAGGATGTGCACGCTTCCGGTGGGGGTCTCGCCGTCGTCGGCGAGGGTCGGGCCCCGGGCGATCAGCTCCTTCGCGTACCGGTCCATGTAGGACCAGTGCTCTTCCACCAGGTCGTCGCGCAGGGCGAGGGAGCCGGTCCGGTCGCGGTGGTAGCAGAGGAACTCCATGCCCAGAGGATCTCTCGCCGCGTGGCACCGGGGCGAAGGGTTTCCCCGGACCGGCCCCGATCAGGCCGGGGTGATCACGAAGCGGCTGCGCCCGTTCCCGTGTCAGCGCCGGCATCGCGCTCGCAGATCGTGAGGAAGTCGATGAGCGCCGCGTTCACCTCGGCGGGGCGTTCCTGCTGGGTCCAGTGGCCGCAGGCGGCCAGTTCGATGGGCGGGCGCACCAGGTTGGGCATGAGGTTCGGCAGCTGGTCGATGAGGTCGCGGGTACCGGGGAAGGCGGGCACGAGGTCGCGGTCGCCGAAGATGTACAGGGCGGGCCGGGTGACGACGGCGTTGTTCCACGGCGCGGTCAGGTCCCAGTTGCGGTCGAGGTTGCGGTACCAGTTCAGGGCGCCGGTGAAGCCCTTGGAGAAACTCTCGGTGAGCGCGTCGAGATCGTCCTCGGTGAGCCACTCCGGCAGCACCTCGGGGTCCTCCATGGCCGCGAGCCAGCCCTTCTCGGGGTCGACGAGCGGCTGCATGATCTCGCCGGAGGGAGACGCGGAGGCGGAGGCGGAGTAGAGGAACCTGCGCAGCGTGGTGCGGGTCTCCCGGCCGAACTCGGCGTCGGCGACCCCGGGTCGGTCGAAGTAGTTCCAGTAGAAGCGGCCCTCGAAGATCTCCTGCATCATCGCCAACGGACGCCGCGTCCCCCGGAAGGGCGGCGGCACGCTCAGCCCGGCCACCCCGAGCACCAGGTCCGGCCGGAGCAACGCGGTGTGCCAGGCGACCGGCGCGCCCCAGTCGTGCCCGACGACGTACGCCTTCTCCTCGCCCAACTCCTGTATCAGGCCGACGACATCGCCGACCAGGTGCAGGATGGTGTACGCGTCGACCTCGTCCGGATGATCGCTGCTTCCGTATCCCCGCTGGTCGGGCACGACCACCCGGAACCCCGCGTCGGCCAGCGGGCCGATCTGGCGGTGCCAGGAGTGCCATGACTCCGGGAAGCCGTGCAGGAGGACCACGAGCGGGCCCTCGCCCTGCTCGGCGATGTGCAGCCGGATGCCGTTCACGTCCACGAATTGATGCGTAACCATGCGAACGAGGCTACGTGTTGTGCCTGGTGAGACGTGTGGTGGGTTGCGGTCTAACGACCGGGAGGCTGCCCGTCGTCGTCCTGCTCCTGGTACGAGTAGCGCTGCTCTTTCCAGGGGTCGGCGATGGTGTGATAGCCGCGTTCCTCCCAGAACCCGCGCCGGTCCTCGGTGAGGTACTCGATGGCGCGCAGCCACTTGGGGCTCTTGTAGCCGTAGAGATGCGGCACGACCAGGCGCAGCGGGAAGCCGTGTTCGGCGGTGAGGGGCTCGCCGTTGTGGTGGGTGGTGAGCAGGGTCTGCGGGGCGGCGAAGTCGGCGAGGCGGAGGTTGGTGGAGTAGCCGTACTCCGCCCAGGCCATGACATGCGTGACCTCCGGCGCGGGCGGCACCAGCTCCAGGACGGCGGTCGCGGGGATGCCGTACCACTCGTGGTCGGTGGAGGTCGGGCCGGACGCGCAGTGCAGATCGGCGACGACCGTGACATGCGGCAGGGGAGCGAGTTCGTCGAACGTCCAGAGGTGCTCGGCACCGTCGGCGGTGGCGCCGTGGACGCGCAGGTTCCAGCGCTCGGGGCGGAAACGGGGGACGGGCCCGTAGTGGGAGACCGGCCATCCGTGCACAAGACGCTGCCCGGGCGGGACGGGCCGGGAGGCGTCGGCGGTGGCCTCGGCCGTGTCCTGTCGGTCGCTCGCCACGGGTGACGTCCCTTCTTCGCTGGTCTCGGGGTCACTGCTGCCTTCCCGAGCAGCGTAGGCGCTCACGCGGAACGGGGCCGACGGCGGGTCCCGCTCCGCGTCCGCGCGCCGCCGCGCAGGGAAATGTCGGCTACGGCGCCCCGGCCCGGCCCGCGTCAGACGGTCGCCAGGGACACCTCGGTCGACTTGATCAGCGCGACGACCGGCGAACCGGTCCGCAGCCCCAGGTCGCCGACCGCGTCCTTGGTGATCGCGGCGGTCAGCTCGCCCCCGTCGACCGTGACCTTGACGACGGCCATCGCCCCGCCGGTGGCGACATCGCTGACGGTGCCGGGCAACTGGTTGCGGATGGACAGCCCCGCCACCCGGCTCGTGGCGAGCGCGACCTCGGTGGACTTCATCATGGCGCGCACGGCCGTGCCCTCGGTGAGCCCCAGGTCCTTCACGGCCTCCAGCGTGATCGCCGCGGTGAGGTCCTGGCCGCCGTCGAGACGCACCTTCACGGTCGCCATCACCGCACCGGGCGTGACGGCCGTGACGGTGCCGGGGATCTGGTTGCGGATGCTCAAGCTCATGACAGAACGCCTCACAGAGAAAGGTCTGGATTGCCGGATTTATCACCGACTGTGGGTCCACAAGCTAGCGGCTCCGGCCACGCCCGTCACCGACCCCGTCGTATCTGCCACCTGGGAGTTCGCCGCTTCCTGGCACATGAGAGAAACCTCCTGGGCCGCCCCCTCCCACCGGAATCCCATTGCCGACGACGATCTACCTGGCTAGGTTCGCCCCATGGCTGATGACGAACCCACGCGGGCCGCACGCCTGCTCGACGCCCAGGCCAAGGCCGCGCGGCTCTTCGCGGAGATCGAGGCGCGCGGGCTCGTCGCGCCCGGCGCGGGGGAGCGGGCCGTCAGCGACCGGATCCGTGACCTGGCGAACGAGATGTTCGGCACGACAAGGCACTGGCACAAGCGGATCATCCGCTCGGGACCTAACACGCTCGCGCCGTACAAGGAGAACCCGCCGGACCGGGTGATCGGCGCGGACGACATCGTGTTCGCCGACTTCGGTCCGATCTTCGAGGAGTACGAGGCCGACTTCGGCCGCACCTTCGTCCTGGGCGACGACCCGGTCAAACACCGACTGCGCGACGACCTCCCCGAGGTGTTCGCGGCCGGCCGCCGCTTCTTCGAGAACACCCCGGACATCACCGGCGCACGCCTCTACAGCGAGGTCGCCCGCCTTGCCGAGAAGGCGGGTTGGGAACTCGGCGGCTGGCACGCCGGGCACCTCGTGGGCGAGTTCCCGCACGAGACGATCGAGGGCGCCCACGTCGAGTCGTACATCACCCCCGAGAACGACACACCACTGCGCCGCACCGACAAGGCCGGCCGTGACTGCCACTGGATCCTGGAGATCCATCTCATCGACCGCGAACGGGAGTTCGGCGGATTCCACGAGGAACTCCTCACCCTCTGACGCGGGTTCGGGTCCCGAACCCCGGCCGCGAGGGTCAGCCTTCGGTCTTGCCCAAGCGGTACTTCAGGTGGGTGGCGAGGGGTGTCTCGACCACCCTGACCGGCTCGACGCGGCGTGGTCCCGGGCCCGGTCCTTCGAAGAGGCGCAGTCCCGCGCCGAGGAGTGCGGGGACCACATGCAGTTGGAGTTCGTCGATGAGGCCCTCGGCGAGGTACTGCCGCACCGTGCTCGCGCCGCCCGCGATGTCGATGTTGCGGTCACCGGCGACCGCCTTCGCCCGGTCGAGCGCGCTGTGGATGCCGTCGGTGACGAACGTGAAGGTCGTGCCGCCCTCTTTGGCGAGGGTCGGGCGGGGGCGGTGGGTGAGGACGAAGACCGGGGTCCGGAAGGGCGGGTCGGCGCCCCAGAACTCCTC
>NZ_JAENRY010000089.1 GCF_016612545.1 Streptomyces sp. MBT65
CCCCCAAGACAAGGAGAGACCGCCTCATGCGGATCGCCCTCAGCCAGCTCACCACCGGCCCCGACCCCGAGAAGAACCTGCGCCTCGTCGAGGAGTGGACGCGCCGCGCCGCCGACGGCGGAGCCCGCGTCGTCGTCTTCCCCGAGGCGACGATGGCCTGCTTCGGCACACCCCTGGCCCCGCTCGCCCAGCCCCTCGACGGCCCGTGGGCCGACGGCGTCCGCGAGATCGCCCGGTCGACCGGCACGGTCGTCGTGACCGGCATGTTCACCCCGGCCGACCAGGGCCGGGTGGCCAACACCCTGCTGGCCACCGGCCCCGGCGTCGAGGAGTCGTACGACAAGATCCATCTCTACGACGCGTTCGGCTTCCGCGAGTCGGAGAGTGTCGCCCCGGGTTCCCGCCCCGCCGTGATCGACGTGGACGGTGTCCGGCTGGGGCTGGCCACCTGCTACGACGTCCGTTTCCCGGAGCTGTTCCGGGCGCATGCCGATGCCGGGGCGGTGGGTACGCTGCTGGCGGCCTCCTGGGGTGCCGGTCCCGGCAAGCTCGACCAGTGGGAGCTGCTGGTGCGGGCCCGCGCGCTGGACGCGACCGTCTGGGTCGCCGCCGTCGGCCAGGCCGATCCCGGCACCGGTCCCGGTCCGGTGCCGACCGGTATCGGGCACAGCCTGGTGGTGGGCCCCGACGGGACCGTACGGGCCGCCCTCGGCGCCGATCCGGAGCTGCTGGTGACCGATCTGGACGTCGACGAGGTCGGCGCGGTCCGCGAGAAGACGTCCGTGCTGGCGAACCGGCGGCCGGAGGTGTGGCGATGAGCGGGCCCGAGCTGGAGTTCCACCACCCCGACGGCCCCTGGGCCGCCCCGGCCGGCGCCGGACCCGGCGTCGAGGAGTGCGTCCTGGCCGAGGACCCCGAGAGCGGCCGGCGCACCGCGCTCGTCCGGTGGGCGCCGGGCACGGACTCCTCGGCGGCGGGCGTGGCCCTGCACGACGTATGGGAGGAGGTGTATCTCGTCGAGGGGGCGATGCACGACCTGACACTGGACCGCACCTTCACGGCGGGCATGTACGCGTGCCGTCCGCCGGGCATGCCGCACGGGCCGTGGATCTCGCCGGACGGGGTGACGATGCTGGTGATCACCTATCCCTGAAGCATGACATCAACTGCCCCTGACACATGGGGAGTTCAGCCGTCGAGCAGCACCTTGAGGGTCGATTCCAGGTGGTGGTCGATGGCCGCGCACGCGGCCTGCGCGTCACCGGCGGCGAGGGCGTCCACGATGGCCTCGTGCTCGTCGAGCACCGCCTGCTGCCGGCCCTGCCGGTTGAAGACGGCGACCACTCCGGCGCGGACCTGGCGGCTGCGCAGGCCGTCGTAGTGCCGGTCCAGCAGGGTGTTGCCGACGGCCGAGACCAGGGACGCGTGGAAGCGGTGGTCGACGGCGATGAACTCGTGGGTCTCCTCGGCGCCGGTGAGCGCGCGCTGCCGTTCCAGCAGCGCGCGCAGTTCCTCCAGGGGCACCCGGTCGGCCGCGACGAGCCGCTCGGCCGCGTACCGCTCGGCCATGCCGCGCAGCTCCATCAGCTCCCGGACCTCGCGCCCGGTCAGGGGGGCCACGCGGGCGCCGCGCTTGGGCACGAGTTCGACCAGGTCCTCGGCGGCGAGCATCAGCAGCGCCTCGCGGATGGGCGTGCGCGAGACACCGATACGATCGGCGAGCTCCTGCTCCGACAGGAACGCCCCCTGCATCGCGGGGTCCGTCAGCACCGTGTCCTTGAGATACGCGTAGGCCTTCTCCCGACCGGACGCCACGGCAACCCCCAGACCTCGCACAGACATCGCATACAGTTTGTATACCGACGCTACCACGGGCCCTCCCGCCCCACACCGGGCCGCCGTGCGCGCCGGTCTGCGGATAGAGTTCGACGGACTGGACTCCGATCAGAGCCCTTTGAAGTAACGGCCCGGCGCACGGCACACGGCCACACCGGGCAGAGGGTGCAATACACCGAAAGTGACAAATTGACCATGAGCAACGTCTACTTCGACATCACCATCGACGGCGCCCCCGCGGGCCGGATCGTCTTCAACCTCTTCGACGATGTCGTCCCGAAGACCGCCCGGAACTTCCGCGAGCTGGCCACCGGGCAGAACGGCTACGGCTACGCGGGCTCGGGCTTCCACCGTGTCATCCCGCAGTTCATGCTCCAGGGCGGCGACTTCACGAACCACAACGGCACCGGTGGCAAGAGCATCTACGGCGAGAAGTTCGCGGACGAGAACTTCACCCTGAAGCACGACCGCCCGTACCTGCTGTCGATGGCGAACGCCGGCCGCAACACCAACGGCTCGCAGTTCTTCGTCACCACCGTCGTCACCTCGTGGCTCGACGGCAAGCACGTCGTCTTCGGCGAGGCCGTCGAGGGCCAGGAGATCATCGACAAGATCGAGTCCCTGGGCTCCCAGTCGGGCGCCACCAAGGCCAAGATCGAGATCGCGGCGTCCGGCGTCGTCGAGAGCTGAGCCACGCTTCCCACACGGGCCCCGGGGACGATGCTTCGTCGCCGGGGCCCGCGGCATGTCCAGGGCCCGGCCGCTCCCTCACGGTTGCCGCACCACACAGCGCATGAAGTCCGTGTTCAGGCCCGTCGTGCGGCGGGGTGACGAGGGCAGTCCGCGCTCTTCGACGCCGGGCGGCGGAGTGGAGTCGAGGGAGCTGAGCGCGTGCGCCACGGTGACGGTCCGCGGAGCGTCGGCCAGGGCGACGCCGACAGTCCGGCCGGTGGCGCACACAGCGGCGATGTCGTCCGAGCCCCCGTACGCCCCGGCCCACTGGGTGAAGTCGACCGCGAGCGGGGCGCGCTCCGCAGGTCGGCGACGGCTTCGGGGACGGGGTGGTGCCGTGAACGACGGCGCGGTGCCTGATGCCGGCGACCGCAAATCCCGCCGCCGTCACGTAGTCCTTGATCTCCACCGCGAGTTCCTTCCTGGAGATCATGCGACCGCCGCCGGGGATGAGCAGCACGAGCGGCGTGGGTTCGCTTCCGGATGCCCTGCGTGATCTGAGGCTCGGCCCGAGGCCTACGACCAAGCTGGTGCCGACGTCGCTCGCGGCAGGCGACTTGGTGACGGCGGCTCATCTCCCGGGACCAGGTGCCGAGACGGGTGTTGAACCAGATCCGGCGCGACGGCCGCTGACGGCTCCTCCGTGCACGCTCGCAGTCAGGGGCGTGAAGTGGTGAAGGGGGCGCGCGACCCGTCGGCGCGCTCCTGCTGGTTGGCGAAAAGGGAACGGTGACCGCTCTCCGGTTCGTCCTCGCACAGGGGGGTGGGCACCTTGGGGAACGGGGCGCTTGGCATCGGGCCTGACGGTCTGGACGAGAACGTCGATCGTGCGCGTGAAAGGGCAGACGCGGGCAGGCGCCGTCGCAGGGCTCAGGTCGGGCTCGCCGCCATGCCTGTCGTGGTGGCTCTCGCGTTCATTTTGTTCCTGCACGCCAACGGTTTGGGACTGCCCTGGTCCGCACTGGCCGGCGCGGTGTTGGCAGCCCTGTGGGCGGTCGGCTTCCTCCTGGTCATGCGCGTCCGTGCTCAGCCCTGGTACGACGGGCCCGACCCGGCGAGGCGGGCTGCCCTCGTGTGGGCCCTGGCCCCGGGAGCGACGGCTTGGCTGCTGTGCCTGACGGTATGGGATCTCGCGGAGAGCCCGGCCGTACTGATCGGCTTGGTCATGGGGACCGCTTGCGCGCTCTCCTACCTGCGATCCGTCACGCCGGCCGCGCAGCAGATCCAGATGCGGCACACATTGGTGCTGCCCACCGGGACACGGCACGCCAAGGCGATGACCAAAGCCTGCGTGGCCGCGGCCGAGGACCCCCGGACCCCGCGCCGCGAACGGCACTTCGCGCGACTCAACTACGTCCATGCCCAACTCGCCCTGTCCTACCGCGCGGGAGACCGGCACCAGCAGGACGCCGACCGCGTGGTGCGCCAGGAGATCGACGCGCTCCGTGGCGACAGGGAGTTCTGGCCCCTGCTGGGATTCGAACTCTTCGAGGTCTTCGAGGCGTACGCGGCGCTCCACGCGGACCGCGACGGCTTCGAAGCGGCGCTCGCCTTTCTGGAGCACTGCGGTGCCGGTCTTCCCCCGGTGGAGGCCGCGGCCGCCGCGGTCCGCGGCGATCACGCGATGGAACTGGCCCAGGACGAGGCCGAACGGGCCGTCAGACCCGGGCTTCCGCTCCCCGGCACACCCGCGGCCCCTGACACCCGCCGGTCGGAAGCGCTGTGCGTGGACGACGCGGTGCGCCACTACAGGCACGCGTTGGACCTGACCGACGAAGACGCCCCCGTGCACACCACCCGCGTCATCCAGCACGTCCGCGCGGACTGCCGCTCCGCGGTGCTCCACTTCCGACTCGGCGACGTCGGCCCAGCATCCACCCGCAGAACTCTCGACACAGCCGTCACCCGTCTCACCGTCCTGCTTCCGGACCGCCGCCACGGCCCGAAGGCCCGTCCACGCGACCTGCCCGTCCGGCGGATGAGCCTCGCGCACGTGCTGTGGGAACGGGCGTCCTGGGGCATGGGCAGTGACCAGATGACGGTGAACGCGGCGATCGACGATCTGTCCGGTGCCCGAGATCAACTCCATCAGGTGCTCGCGGACAGAGACGCCGAGGACCATCGCCTCGCCGCCCTCGCCCATCTGGCGCGCGTACTGGAAGCGCTGCAGCACCTGGGGCACAGGGAGGCCGCATGAGATTCAGGCCCCGGCGCCGACCGCCCGCCACAGCCGAGGAAGCCCGACGCGCCGCCAAGGACGAGGCGAACTCCTGGGCGGCCGCCGCGCCAGGGCGTGGAGCGCTCCATGAGGACGCCTCCCGCGATCTGGCCGGCATGGACGTTCACACCGCGGCCGACGCGTCATGGAGCATGCTGATCGGCACGGCCCGTGCCTTCGATGCCCGGGTCCGCTGGACGTCGCGGGACAACCTCCTGACCGCAGAGGAAGGGCTCGCCGCCGAGACAGCCTGGTACCAGTACCGTGCCGGGCGCCTGTGGGAAGCGGCGCAGGCGTTGGAATGCGGTCGGGCCCTGCTGCTGGGGCGGCTCGTCGGCGGGATCGGTGCCGTCGCGGTCCGACAACTGCGGACCCTTCACCAGGAGGCGCTGCTCGGCGACTATCTGTCCGCGCAGGGAGTTCTGACCGCCGTGCTGCGGAGCCAAGGACATCACGACGTACCGCCCGCCCCAACGCCGGTCACACTGAACGGCCACTCCTTCTCCGTCCGGACGGGCGACCCCCTGGCCGACGCCCATGCCGATCTGCAGCACCTCGAAGCTCGCGTGGCGCATGTCCTCGGTACCACCGGAACCGCCTCGAGACCGGGCATGATCGCATCGCCCCAGTTCTTGTCGACCGCCGCTCTGCGCCACGGGCCTCTGGTCTATGTGGCCGCGGCCCGGACGAGCGGCCTCGCCGTGACGGTGGCTCCGGGACGACAGCCCGTGGCCGTGGAGCTACCGGCACTCACCCGTGCGGAGACCGGGCGCCTCACCGCCGCGGTACGCGAGACCACGTCGAGTCGACTCCTCCCGCGGATCCTGGTTCCCACCCTGGACCTGCTCGCTGAGTCCTTTGGCGCGTGGCCTCGCCCGCCGGGCACGTACGAAGGCACACTCAACGTGATCGGCGCCGGACCGATGGCCTTGCTTCCGCTCGGAGCCGGCCTGCGGGAAGCCCTTGGGCCGAGCACTCGAGCCGGGCACGCGGCCGCGGTCCGTCACGCACCCAGCGCACGCGTGCTGCTGCATGCTCGACAGACGGCCGAGGAAACGGTGGTGCCCGGTCGTGTACTGATCGCCGCCGTTCCTGTGGCTGCCGCCTTCCGGGGGAGGACCATGCGGCGGCTGAAGAGGGCGGACGCTCAAGCCGAAGCGCTCACTCGGCTCTACCCTGGCGGACAGGTACTCCCCGTGGCACGCACCACAAGCGACGTCCTGCGGCAGCTCCCGCATGTCGGCACACTGCACTTTCACTGTCACGGGCACGCCGACAGCACCGACCCGATGGACAGCGCGCTTCTCTTGGCCGACCGTGCGTTGACCGTACGGGATGTCCTAGCGGCCGACGGATTGCGTGGGCGGCTGGTGGTCCTGGGCGCCTGCGAAGGCGCTGCCGTCTCCTCACACCTGCCCGACGAAGCACTCGGATTCCCCGGCGTGCTCCTCCAGGCCGGAGCCCGCTGCGTCGTGGCATCCCTGTGGAAGACCCGGGAAGACGCGGCAACCCTCCTCCTGTACCGCTTCCACCTCGAACTCCTCCACAACGAACGGACACCACCGCGCGCGCTGGCCGCCGCCCAGGACTGGCTGCGCACGTCCACCGCCGAGGAACTGTCCGCGGCGGGTTCCCGGTTCGGGATCCCTCAGGACATACCGCTCCGGTTCTCGTCCCCGGAGAACTGGGCGGGGTGGACCTGCTCGGCCGGCTGAAGGTCGAGCGGGCAGGCCCGGACAGGCCGTCCGCGCAGGGCGGAAGACGACTCGAACGCTCCGAGAAAGGCGATGCAGATGGGAAAGCCCGTCGTGGAAGTCGAACTTGACGGCCTGGACGAGGGGGCGGTCAAGGAGGCCGTGGGCCTCATCACGGAGCTGGGCGGCGAACCGCGGTCCTACGACGGTGACATGACGTCGATGGCAGAGGTGCTCGCCCTCGTCGTCCTCGTCGTCACACCGCTGAAGCCGTTCCTCGACGGCATGTTGCAGCGGGCGGGCGAAGGGGTGATGGAGCGCCTGCTGGCCCTCCTGCCCGGCATCGCGTCCCCGGATCCGTCGCAGTCCGCAGCCACGCCGCTCCCGACGGACGTCAAGGGCGTCCTGGACGGCGAGCGCGGTCACGTGTTCCTGTTCCGTGAAGGCGCCCCGCCCCGCACAGCCCTCGCAGAAGCTCTGCGCGCCCTTGCGGAACTCGACAGCACGGCCCTGCCGGACAACACCCAGTGGTTCTGGGACACGCCCCTGGGCCGGTGGGCGGCATTGCCGCCCGCACCACCGACCACCGGTTCGTGACCACGAACAGTGCCGAATGAGCGATCCCCGTCAGAGCGACCCGGAAAAAACCGGAAAACCTAAGAATCGCCAAATGCGTTCACCTGACGGCTCGTCGGCTGTTAGGCTCCCAGAATTCGCCGACTGGGCAGATTCCCGTATCACTGACGTGACGATCTCAGTGATGTTGCGGATGAGGGGATGCAGTTCCGATCAACAGCACAGCCATGGCTGTTGCTTCGTTGACCGACAATTGGGGTGGGGGCCCGAAAGTCATGTGTCGTACATGATCTGCGCGGCGAACAGCGGGACTTGAGCGAAACCGCCGACACGAACAGAGCGGAACGCGCACCGGTATGCCCGTTCCGGAATCCGGCCTGCTCGAACAGGCCGCCCATTCGACGAAGAGGCGCAGGAACGAGGAAGAAAAAGAGGTGTCATGCGGATTCTTGCCACCGCTACTCAACAGAGCGCAACGTGGGAAAGCGAAAGTCCCTGGATATCTCTTTTAGGGGTCTGGACCGAGAAGCAGATGGGGCACGGTGAGGACGCCGAGCCGCTCTTCCTCCACCATCGGTCCAGCAGTTCCGGGCTGTTGGGTGTCTTCGACGGGCTCGGCGGATCCGGCGGTCGGCTCGTCGGCCGGACCCAGGACGGCGAGGAGCGGACCAGTGCCTGGACAGCCTCCCGCTGTGCTCGCGCGGCGAGCGAGGAATGGTTCCTGTACTCCACCGAGCACAACGTGCCACGGAGCCCGGAGAGTTACCGGGAGAGCCTGATCGGAGGGCTCCGCCGGGTGGCGGGCCTCCGGCGCAGCAAGGTCAACAACAAACTGCGGCGCGAACTGCCCACGACTGCCGCCGTACTCGACTACCGGGTGGCTGCGGACCGGGTGAGCTGGCAGTGTCTGTGGGCCGGTGACTCACGGTGTTTTCTGCTCGTGCCCGACGAGGGTCTGCAGCAACTCAGCCGCGACGACGCCGAATCCGCGGACGCGCTGGTCCTGCTGCACCAGGATCCGCCGATGACGAATGTGGTCTCCGCGGACGGCGTCTTCCGGATCAACGGCGCGTGGGGCGAGTCCCCGTTGCCGGCGATACTGCTGTGCGCCACGGACGGGTTCTTCGGCTACCTGGAGACCCCCGCGCTGTTCGAACATGTCCTGTTGGACACCATGGCCAGGGCCGACACCCTGACGGCCTGGGCGTCACTGTTGACCGCCGCGGTGGCCTCGTACACAGGGGATGACGCCACGCTCGCCCTGGCGGCCTTCGGATTCGACGACTACGCCGCGATCCGTGACCGCTTCGCGGCCCGGGCGACGACGGTCCAGCGGGAACACCACGACCCTCTCAGCGGCCTGACGGAGCGAGCCGACATCACGGCCACGCGACTGCGGCTGTGGGAGCTCTACCGATCCGGCTACGAGCGGCGGATGCCGCAGGGCCAGGAAGGCCAGCGATGAAGCAGGGACAGTTCCTGCGGGACTATCTCATCGTCACCAAGCCGACCAACGACCACGCGGGCAACTGCCTGTGGGCCTTCGCGGAACGCGATGGCCATGAGTACTTCGTCAAGCAGTTCCTGGACCCCAAACGTCCGCGCCCGGAGTCGATGGGCAGCGCCGACAGCAAGCGGCGGTTGGAGAAGGTGTGCGTGGAGTTCGAGAAGCGCCACGAGTCCGTCATCGAGCGCATCGACCCCGCCGCACTGGACGCGGGCAATCTGGTCACCGCCGTCGACTTCTTCTGCGAAGGGACGACGTACTACAAGGTGACCGAGCGCGTCCACGCGGTCGAGCTGCCGCCGACGTCCGGCCTCGACGCCCTCCAGCGCAAGGTCCTCCTGCGCACACTCGGCGACAGTCTCCAACTTCTCCACGGCCTGGGCATCGTGCATGGCGACCTGAAGCCCACCAACGTCCTGGTCGAGGCCCGGCCGGGCCCCCTCTACATCGCCAAGGTGATCGACTACGACGACGCCTACCTGTCCGGGAATCCACCTGAGCAGGGAGTGATCGGCGGAGACGTCATCTACGGCGCTCCGGAGTGGGTCCGGTACAACAAGAAGGACGATCCCACGGTCCGGGGAGCCGATCTGACCACGGCGGCGGACATGTTCGCCCTGGGGCTGATGACACACGAGTACCTCACCGGGGCGAGGCCCGGACATCCGCTGATCTCCGCGGGTGCGGCGGTCAACGCGGGTGAGGCCCTGACGCTGGACGGGCGACTGCACGAGCGGGTCGCCGAACTGATCTCGGCGCTCACCGCCCGCGACCCCGCTGCCCGGCCGACCGCCGCACACTTCCTGGACGTGGTCGGGGACCAGTCCCTGCTGGAGCTCGGCCCGGTCACCGCCCCGAGGCGGACGTCCCGGCTCTTCACCGCCGGCCCTGACACTCGTTCAACCGCTCCGGGCAGCAGGGCTGCGGAGGCCGACGGGCGTACGGACGCTTCCACCGGCCGCCGTACCCGGCTGCGCTTCGGCGGCTCGGCGGGCAGCGCCGCACCGGGTGCGCCGGCGGGGACGGACGGCACCGCATCCGGCACGCCCCGCCCGTCGAGGCCGACCCCGCCCTCGGGGGCCGCGTCACCGGAACCGGACGCGCCCCGACGGTCGCGGCTGCGGATCCACCTCGACAACAAGTCCGGTGACTGACGCCCTCCCGGCACCCGAACACGGCTCCGCATCCCGGAAGGAAACAAGGCCATGGAAAAAATGGACAACCAGTACGCCGGCAACCTCGAATACGCGGTGGACATCGTGATGTGCATCGATGCCACCGGAAGCATGGGATCGACACTCCAGCAGGTGAAGGAGAACGCACTGTCCTTCCACAAACGGCTGAATGAGGAGATGGCCCAAAAAGGCAAGGTCATCAGCCATCTCAGGATCAAGGTCATCGCTTTCCGAGACTTCGGCGACCGGGCGGACGACGCGATCCAGCAGACGGATTTCCTGCTCCTCCCCGGCCAGCAGACGGAGTTCGAGACCTTCGTCAAAGGACTGCGGGCCACCGGAGGCGGCGACGCTCCGGAATCGGGACTCGAAGCACTGGCACTCGCGCTCCAGTCCCCCTGGGAAAAGGGCCTCGACCGGCAACGCCATGTCGTCGTCGTCTTCACCGACGCGCCCGCCCATCCACTCGGTGATCCGCGGCAGACCAGCGCTTCGACCTATCCGGCCTCCGTGCCTCGTTCCATCGACGACCTCTATGAGCAGTGGGGCCATTCGGCCAGCCAGTCGGCGCTCATGGACAACTCCGCCAAGCGACTGCTGGTCTTCGCGCCCGAAACACCCCCGTGGACGAACATCGGGGACGACTGGAACCAGTCGATCTTCTTTCCCTCCAGGGCGGGAGAAGGGCTGGAGGAATACGAGATGACGGAGATCATCAACAGCATCGCGAACAGCATCGGCTGAGGGGATGACGGACAAAGCGCACGGTCGCTCCGGCGGATTCTTCCGCCGGAGCGGCGGCGGGGCGAAACACGGTCCGACCCGAGCCGACCCATCGGGCCGGCCGGAAGGCTGGTACCCCGACCCGCACTACCGTCGCCGCTATTGGACCGGACGTGACTGGACCGGTCAGACCACCTACGATCCGCTTCCGCAGGAGTGCGCGAGCGTACGGGGATGGCACGGGACGGTCTGCTGGACCGCTGACAGGTTGCTGATCGACTGGGACCGCGAACATCGGATCGAGATGCCGCTCTCCGCCTGGATCAGAGGCAGCGTGTCGCCGGTGGCCCGGCCCAGCGGCCCGTCCCTGCTCAGACTGACCATGGTGCTCAACCCCAGGCGGAGCGGGGATCCGTCGATCGCCGACGCGGAGCACCTTCAGGTGTCGCTCGTGTTCAACCAGAACCAGGGGACGGAACTGGACGCGTTTCTGCGCGCCATGCGAGAGCGAGAGGACCCGGACCGTCCGCCGTCCCCTCCGGACCTGGGCCACGAGCCCCTGGTCGACACGGCTTCGGCCCCGGCACCTCCCGCCGAACCCCCGCGCTCCGAGGTGGCCGTGGGACACACGGAGGCGCCCGAGGCGCCCGAGGCGGTGGGGAACGGCGACGAGCGCGCCGCCTCGCAGTCGGCGCCGCCCGCGGTCTTCATCCAGCCGCTCGCTTTCGTCGCCGTTCCCGACAACGACGAGTGGACGAGTTTCCGCCCGTTGCCGGCCACGGAGTCACTGATCAACTTCATGACGGCTCCGGCCACCGACAGCGGGAACGTACCGCTCTGATCGCCCGGCACCCGGCGAGAACGCCCCCACCACGCGGGGCGCCGACAACCCGACACTCCAGGGAGGGACAGGGACGATGAACTGGCAGTGCTCTCAGTGCAGCACCATGAACTCACCCGCCTCCACCCACTGCCGCAACTGCTCCGCCGAGGCGACCTCCACCACGGAACCACCGCCGACGACACGCTTCCGCCGCACGACACCCACAGACCACAGGCGCACCGCAAGGCACGAACCAGAAACCCCGGCACCCCCGCCTTCCCGCACGCGGAGAAGCGACTTCCCGGACGGCACCGGCGGCTACACCCGCACGGAGAGAACGACGACCGAAGGAGTTCTCCCGGTACCGCGTTCCACCACCGTCGGCCCGTCCTTCCTTCCCGCGCCGCCTCCGGAGGCCGACGCGGAGTGGCCGCCGTACCTGCCCGGTCCGGATGCGCTTCCGGCGCGTAAGTCCTGGTGGCGGCCGATGACTTGGACGGTTTTGGGGGCACTGGTCGTGGCAGGTGCGGCCTTCTTCGGCTACGGCGCCGTGAAGGGTCCGACGTCCGCCTCACCGGACGCGGGCGCCGCGACGCCGTGTCCGGAGGCCGTGGTGTCGGCGATCGGCGCACCGGGCACCGGCGCGAGTCTCCTCGCCGCCTATCGGTCGGACAGGTTTCTCGTCACTCTCTGCCGAACCACGGCCGGGGAGACGTACTACCACGGAGCGAGACGTGGACAACCGGAAAGCCCGAAGACATCGATCACTCTGCCGGCCACGAAGGAGGGTTCGTCGTGGGTCGCCCACAACGACTCCTATGCCTACCGCGTGGACTCCGACCGTCTCACCGTCCTCAAGGGAGAGGTGGTGCAGTACACCGATGTCCTCGAACCGCTCGGATGACCGCTCCCTGGTCCGGCCGTCGTGGAGGGCCGACCGGTGATCGGCGCCGGGCTGCTCATCGCGGCCGCCTTGATGGTGGCGGCGCTGTACCTGGTCGCGGTCCGTAGACGCGCGAGGGCCGTACCGACCACGGCCGCGGAGACCGATCACGCGCTGAACGTACTCGCCGCCGAGGTGCGGGCGATGTGGCAGAAGGAGTCCGTGCCGCGCGGGGTGGAGAGGAAACCGACGCAACCGCGGCTGCTGGACACCCAGTGGTCCGCCGTCTCACGGAACCTGGCGGACTCCTCGGCGCCTCAATTCATGGGAAGCACCGCGGACATGAGCGGCCTGTCCTCGGCGTTCCGTGAGATGGACGCTCAGCGCCTGGTCGTCATCGGGCCGGCGGGCTCGGGCAAGAGCATGCTGCTCGTCCTGCTGCTGCTGGAACTGTGCGCGCATCACACCCCGAGCTCCCCGGTCCCGGTGATCTTCTCCATGAGCTCCTACGACCCGCACCGGCACGATCTGACCGACTGGCTGACCGAGCGGCTGACCTCCGACTACGGCGTGGGCCGACCGGCCCTCGTCCGGCTGCTGTTGGAGCAGGGCCGCGTTCTGCCTCTCCTGGACGGACTGGACGAGATCCCCGGCCGTCACCGGGTCGCGGCCCTGGACCGGATCCGCGGCACGTTCCACGAGGGCCGGCCGGTGGTGGTGGCCTGTCGGACCTCGGAGTACGAGCAGGCGCTGCGGTCCGGACCGGTGCTCGACGGAGCGGCGGTCACCGAGGCCAGGCCCCTCGCCTTCCGGCATGTGCTGACCTATCTGCGCCGCAGTTTGGAGCAGGGGCCCTACCACGCAGACTGGGAGCGGCTCTTCGACCAGATGGACCACGGCTGGGGAGTCCTGGAGGACGAGATCGCCGAAGCGGCGGACTCCGGAGTGGTCACCGAGTGGACATGGTCGACTCTCGTGGCGGGCTCCTCACCACACGAGGCCGGGACTGCCCGGGGCGCACTGTGGGCCCGGTGGTCCGCCCAAGTGACCGCCGTCGGCGCTCCGGGCGGTGCCGACGAGGTGTCGCCGCGGCTCCTGGCGGCGCTCGGTGACGCGCTCACCTCGCCGCTGATGGCCGTCCTGTTCACCGACCTCTTCCGCTACGCGGTCGCCGAGGACGACAAGATGTTCCGAAGACTGGCGGCCTCCCGGCCCGAGGACATCAAGAGGGCCATTCTCGACGCCGCGGTGCACATGATGTTCCACCGCCGCCTCCCGGCCGGCCCCTGGTCCGAGGCCAAGCGCTATCTCGTCTTCCTCGCCCGGCACCTGTCCGCGACGGACCGTACGGACCTGGCCTGGTGGGAGTTGAGCAAGGCGATCCCGCCCTGGTGCTATGGCATCCTGCTGGCACTGTTGCTGGGCACGGCCGGCGGCCTGACCACCACGTTCGCCGTGAACGGGCGGACCGGGATCGAGGCCGCGGCCGAGCTCACCTTCAGCGGCTTCGTCACCGGGACGCTGCTCTCATGGCTGGGGCCCGACCGGACCGCGTCCCTGCTGGACCGTGAGGCGGCGGGCACCCCGAGGTTCAGCCGGCTCTCCACCGCTCTGGCGGTCGGGGTGCCGATGACTCTGGCGACCGCACTGCCGCTGGTGCCCGTCAACGGCCCGGCCGCCGCCCTGCTCGCGGGCGGGCTCCTCGGGGTGCTGTTCGGAGGGGTGGCCGGACTGCTCGGCGCGGGCGGTCCGGTACGCGGGCCGCGCTGGCTGCGCCGAGGCACGGGCTTCTGGATCCGGATCCGGGGCGGCGCTACGACGGGGGCGCTCGCCGGAGCCGCCCTCGGCCTGCTGTTCTGGGTAGCCCTGCTGGCCCTCACCGCCCGCGGCTCCGCCAACTGGTCGCGGGTGCACACCCCGCTCTACGGATTCAGCTCGGCCCTGCTGGGACTTCTCATCGGTCTGGGGCTGGGCGGTCTGTCCGGTGTCCTCGGCTGGATGCAGGCTCCCGCCCCCGCCGACGATCCCACCTCACCGCGGTCACTGCTCGCCGGCGACCGGCGGCTGGTCATCGGCTGGGGACTGGTGGTGGCGGTGCTCCCGGCGGCCTTGATGGTCGTGGCCATGCCCGCCTCGACCGTGGTCGAGGGTGTCGTCCTGGTCGGCGTCATGGCCCTCTGGGTGCCCATCGCCGTACGGACCTGGCCGCGTTATGTCATCGCCCGGCTGCTGCTGGCGGTACGGGGCGAGCTGCCATGGCGGTTGATCCCCTTCCTCGTCCACGCCCATGGCGTCTCCGCGCTGCGCCAGGTGGGCGGGATCTACCAGTTCCGGCACAAGGATCTGCAGGAACATCTGAGCAAGGAGGGCGTGCGGACCGGGGCCCCGTAGGCGCGGGTCGCCCTCGGACCGCCCTGCCGTGATCACGCCTGGGTCCGGAACAGGAAGGCGTCGAGGGCGTTCATCGCCGCGTCGAGGGTCAGGCCGACGATCTCGGTGGCGTCCCGCAGGGGCGGGCCGGGGAACGCCTCCCGTCCCGGCGCTTCTCCGTAGTGCTCGACGAACCGGTCGGTCTCCGCCCCGCTCATCCCCATCGACCTGGCCAGCAACCGGAAGGGAGCGGCCAGCGCGGCACGTACGGCCGTCGCGCCGGGCTCCGCCACCGCGTCGGCGAGCGCCGACGAGCAGCGCAGCAGCGCCAGACCACCGCCGTCGACCGTGCCGGAGCGCAGCGCCGCCTGTGCCGCACGGGCGGCACGGCCCGCCGCCTCGGTGCGCCCGGGGAGGTCGGCCGGGGAGTCCGCTCCGATCGACAGGCACACCGCCTGCGCGGACAGCCAGGACAGCATCTCGTCGAGCGGGGTGTGTCGCGAGGGAGCGGCCTGCTGCCGCTTCTCCGTGGTGGAGGCGATCCAGCGGGCGATCGCGGCGGGCTTGCCCTCGCCTCCCGCCAGCACGGTCTCCGTGGCCGAGACGGTCGCCGAGCGGGCCCGGCCCAGGAGTTCGACGCCGGCGGTCTCCGGGTGCAGTCCGGAACCGGAGGTCAGGAGGGTGGCTCCGGTGAGTACCGCGAGCGCCCGCAGCCGGTGCCGGCCGCCGGGTCCCTCGGCCACCTGGATCACCGGCGGTGTGGGCCCGTCGGTGTTTTCCCTCAAGGCGCGCATGAGCCCCGTGTCGTGCGCACTGGTGGCAATCAGCAGATCCCGTCCCTCGGCCCGGACCCGCGACAGCAGCCGGAGCAGCCGTGCGTCACCCACCGGGTCGTCGAGCAGCAGGACGTAGGGCCGGACCAGCCGGGCGGTGCCGGACCAGTGATCGGTCACCGCGTGGGGGGACGCGTATCCGACGGGTATGCGCAGTCCCTGGGTCAGGGTGGTCTCCACGTCGCGGGAGTCGCCGGGCCCGCACACCAGGACTCCCCGCGGGCCGGCCAGCACGGCCGCCGCCGTGACCTTCTCGGCGAGCTCGTGGTCCGGTGTCGCGGAGGCGGCGACGATCCGCGGATCCGTGCACGGTTCGGAACTCCGGGCGAGACGGGCGCGGATGCGGGCCATCGCCGTGTCGGCCTCCCGGGCGACCTGCGCCGGGCTCGCTCCGAGCGCGCAACGACGATCGGCCTCGGCGATCAGGGCCGCGGCCAGTACGGCGGCGGTGGCCGCGCCGTCGCCCGCCCGGCTGTCCGTCGTCCGGGCGGCTTCCGCCACGAGGTCCGCACCAGCCGTGTGGCGATGATCGGACACGACGTACCGCTCCACCACCTGACGAACTGTCACGAGGCGGACCGGAGCCCCGTCCTCACCGGGCAGTGTCACGGCCGACGCCCGTGGGCCGAGCAGCGCGCCGATCACGTCGGCCATCGCGACGGCGCCTTGCGCGACAGCACCGTGGAGACTGCCCGAGGCGTGCGGCGCGGAGGGCGGAACCGGGGGTCTCGGCGGGGAACTCAGCGCCGCGTGGAGTACGGCTCGCACGGCCCGGGCGATGAGGAAGACGGGTATCGCCTGGTTCTCACCGGGCCCGAAGCGGCGATACCGGTCGGGGAACGACTGGTGCATGGCCACCAGGTGTCCCCGGGGATCGGTCACCGCGCCGCCCGACGCGCCTCTCTGTGTGTTCCCCCGGTAGCGGACGCGCCCCGCGGCCTCGTCGAGCCGGGCCCCGCCGGCCATGCAGTACTTCTGCTTCTGGCCCGACGGGTACTGGAAGATGTACAGCGGATCACCGCGGAAGTCGTACCGGCCGGGGTCGAGCAGGTCGTAGTGGCCCCGTGACATGCCTTCGTGGCCATGGGTGCCGGCCGTGCAAAGGGGGGTTCCGGCCAGCCGGACGAGGGCGAAGTCGAGGTGCTTGGCCGGGTCGTACGCGATGGCGGTGCCGAGGCCCAGACCCCGCTCGCCGGGCGCCGGCGGGCTGTACTGGAGCAGTTGGTCCAGCGATACCCGGACACCGGTCTCGTGCAGACTGCCCGGTGATCCCTCCACATAGTCGAAGACCGCCGTCATCCCGGTGAGGTCCGGTGTCCCGCCGCCCGACGTGATCAGGGTGTGCCCGGTGGTGAGCAGCACGTCCGGACCCACCAGGAAACCGCTCGCCACGGGATGCCCGTCGCGTTCGAGCATCGCGCTCCGGCATTCGCCGTCGGCGAGAGCCTGCCCGAGTGCCTTCGGCGAGTCCAACCCCGCCCGCGGATCGGTCATGGCCTCGAGCGCCGATGCGAAGACCGGCGCGCGGGCGGATTCCTCGGACGTCATCGGCGGCCGGGATCAGGAGGCGTGGCGGCTGATGAGTCGTTTGACGGCGGCGGCCCCGACGGCCCGGTTGCGCACTCCTGTCTTGCCGTCGAAGTGCAGGGCCAGCGCCTTGCCCGTGTCCAGGTCGATGACGGCGGACCCCGAGTTGCCGCCGAGAGTCGTGGCGTCGTGGTGCACCAGGCCCTGCGGCTCGACCGCGGTGACCTGACCGGCCGCGAGCCGCTTGCAGTCGTAGATCCCGTCGAAGATGCGCTGCCGGTCCGCCCGATCGGCACGGCTGTCGTTGCCCGGGTATCCGACGACCGCGACCCATCGGCCGACATCGCTGCCCTTGAACTCGGTGTCGTCCAGGAGCCCGAGGACGGCGGGCTGTGCCTCGCCGTCCTCACCGGTCTCGGAGATGCGCAGCAGGGCCACGTCGAGCAGCGAGGCGTCCGGCTCGATCCACAGCACCTCGGTCACCCGGAAGCGGGACTCCTCGGGCTGCAGGTACTCGCAGCGCCAGTCGATCAGCGCGTGTGTGCGCCGCCCGGAGATCGAGCGGAAGGCGAACGCGTCGCCCTGCGCGGTGGCGAACTCCTGGGCCACGTGGCGGTTGGTGACGACCAGTCCTGGGCCCGCCAGCCATCCGGTACCGGCCCAGTCGAGTCTGTGGTTGCGCAGCTCCAGCCGGCCGACACCGGGAACGCACCGCTCGATCGGGGCCCGGCCCTTCGCCAGGACCCGGCCGATCTCCTCGCTCTCGGGGAAACCGTCCGGTGAGACGCGGAACGTCCCGCGCTGCACAAGGTGTACCGGTCGGGTGAAGCGAAGAATGATCGCCTCGAGCCCGCTGTCGTCCCCCTGCCAACTGCCTTCCACCATCCGGTCCGTGGCCTCGGACGCCTGGTCGACGGCCGGGACGCCGTCCAGCCCCTCCAGCCCGCCGGCCTCCTCGACCGCCGCCCGGATCTCGTCGAACCGGTCGAGGAATTCGGTCCTGAGCTTCTCGTCCGAGAACACCTGCCGGTAGTCCATTGCCCGCCCCCTGGCCACGATGGGCTACGACGATCGCACAGATCGGCACGCGTGGGGCCGAGTTGTGGCTTTTCCCGCGCTACGTCATGGAGTGGACATGGAGTGCGGCCGGTCGTCCGGATCCGGTCCGCGACCACCTGCGCCCGGCCCCGCGACGCCCTCACCGCGCCCGGGACCGACCAGCCCCGTCTCGTACGCCACGACGACCGCCTGCGCCCGGTCCCGCAGGGAGAGCTTGGCGAGGATGTGGGAGACGTGGGTCTTCACCGTGGCCTCGGAGAGGTGGAGCGCGGTGGCCAGTTCGGCGTTGCTCAGGCCTTGGGCGAGCAGCCGCAGGACGTCCAGTTCGCGAGGGGTGAGGGCGGCCAGGTCGCGGTGGAGGGAGGCCGTCTCCGGGGTCCGGTGGGCGAAGCGTTCGACCAGGCGGCGGGTGATGGCCGGGGCGAGCAGCGCGTCACCGGCGCGGACCGTGCGGACGGCGGCGACGAGGTGCTCCGGCGTGACGTCCTTGAGGAGGAACCCGCTGGCTCCGGCGGCCAGCGCCGCGTAGACGTAGTGATCGAGGTCGAACGTGGTCAGCATGACCACGCGCGGGGCGTCCCCGGCACCCGCCAGGATGCGCCGGGTCGCCTCCAGGCCGTCCATGTCGGGCATCCGGATGTCCATCAGCACCACGTCGGGCCGGGTGCGCCGGACCGCGTCGACCGCTTCGGCGCCGTCGGTGGCCTCGGCGACCACCTCGATGCCGTGGGCGTCGAGGATCAGCCGGAAGCCGGTGCGCACGAGTGCCTGGTCGTCGGCGACCACGACGCGCGGGGCGCGGTTCACGCGTCCTCCAGGGGGATCAGGGCCCGCACCCGGTAGCCGCCGAGCGGGCGCGGGCCGGTGCGCAGGGTGCCGCCGTAGACGGCGAGGCGTTCGCGCAGGCCGATCAGTCCGCGGCCGTTGCCGGTGGCCGCGGCGGGACCGGGTCGGCCGCCGGTGTCGGTGACCTCGACGTGGAGCGCGTCGGCGCCGTACGACACCTGGACGCGCGCGTCGGCTCCGGACGCGTGCTTGACGGTGTTGGTCAGGGCTTCCTGGACCACACGGTAGGCGGCCAGTTCGATGCCGGCGGGGAGGGGGCGGGGAGCTCCGGAGACGGTCAGTTCGACCGGCACGCCCGCGCCGCGCATCCGGCCGATCAGCGCCTCCAGGCGCGCGAGCCCCGGTTGCGGAGCGAGGTCGTGCGGCTCGGCGGGATCCGGGTCCAGGTCCGTGGTGAGCAGGCCCATCACATCGCGCAGCTCCCCCATCGCGGCCCGGCCGCCCGCCTCGACGGCGAGGAGCGCCTCGCGCGCCCGCTCCGGGGAACGCTCCATGATCGTGCGGGCGGCGCCGGCCTGGATCAGCATCACGCTGACATTGTGTGTGACGACATCGTGCAACTCCCGTGCTATCCGGGCGCGTTCGTGTTCCACGGCCCGATGCAGCTCCTCCGCCCGGGCGCTCTGCACCGCGGTGAGCCGGGTGCGGGTCTCGGCGGCCCGGAGCTTCCAGGTGCGCAGTCCGATGGCGGCCACGACGATCGGCACCGAGATGAACAGGGGGACGTACTGGGTGGGCACGGTCGGGGCGACGTAGACGTACGGGTCGGGCGGGCCGACCCGGCCGGATCTGCTGATGACGGCGACCGCGACGGCGAGGCCGGTCAGGGTCGGCAGGCGGTGGGGACTGTAGGCCGCCGCGCTGTAGGCGGCGATGACGCAGGCGTAGAAGGTGAGCCGGGCGACGTCGTCCGGGGTCAGCGCGGTCGCGGCCGTCACGATCCACAGGACGGCGAGGGGGTAGCGGCGCCGCCACGCGAGCGAGGCCGAGGCCAGGCACACCACGATCACGAGGTCGGTCATGCGGTACCGGTGGGCCTCGTCGTAGCCGTCGCCCCACGCGTACTGCACCGACACGGAGGTGAGGACGAGCGCGAGCGCGGCGTCGACGAGCCGCTGTTGCCTTGTGGGGCGCGGCAGTTGACCACCAGGACGCAGCAGCGCGCCGACCGCACGACGCAGCCGGACCGGCCGGGCCTCGACTTCCTCTCCCACCGTCACCGGCCCATTCTCTCGGGCACCGACCGCGCCCGGAATCCCTCCGACGGACGGGCCGCGTACATCCGTCGGCTACATCTCAGGGATGAGGCCGTGGGCCGTCGTCCGGCTTCGGTTCCCTGCTGCCGGGCGGCGCAACCTTCTCGCAACCTCGTGTGTGCTGCGATGGGTCATCGCATCCGGCTCCCTGGGACGGCTGACAGACATGGACGACACCACCCCGCGCGTCGAACTCACCCCCGCCGCGGCCGACCTGCTGCGTCAACTGCACGCACAGCACGGCCCGTTGATGTTCCACCAGTCCGGCGGCTGCTGCGACGGCAGCGCGCCCATGTGCTACCCGGAGGGCGAGTTCCGCACCGGCGGCTCGGACGTGCTGCTCGCCGAGCTGGCGGTCGAGGGCGTGCCGGAGCCCGTGACGTTCTGGATCTCGCGCAGCCAGTACGAGGTGTGGAGCCACACCCGCCTGATCGTGGACGTCGTAGCGGGTCGCGGCAGCGGTTTCTCGCTGGAAGCACCCGAGGGGGTGCGTTTTCTCACTCGTTCCCGTGTAGTCGGCGCCTAGCAGCCCCGCCGGTCATCGTCTTCTGATGCACTTCCCCTGATACCTGGGAGAGTTGACGACACATCAGGGGATTTTGTGACGCACCGTCAAAAGCCTTTCAGCGCAGGCAGATCCGTCCTCACGTATCTCACGGCACTCGGCGCGCTGGCCGGTGCGGCCCTGGTGGGGGCGGCACCGGCCGGCGCCGTGCCGGGCAGTACGCGGCTCGCGCCGGGCGTCACCTACCGGCAGTTCGACATCACGGCGGCCAAGGGCGTGACCCATGCCCATGTGGTCGTCGTGGACCTGCGCACCGCCCATGTGCGCGTCAACCTGCTGTACCCGGGCGCGGTGGCGGCCCGGCAGCCCGTCTCCCGGCTGGCCGACTCGGCGGGCGCCGTCGCGGGCGTCAACGGCGACTTCTTCAACATCACCGAGACCCAGCACCCGGGCGTCGAGGCCACCGGCTCCACCGACGGACCGGCGATCGCGAACGGTGTCGCGCTCAAGGCGGCGGTACCGGACGGCCAGCGCTTCGGCCCCGCGCTGCCGCCCGGCACGAACACCCGGAACGTGATCGGGGTGGGTGTCGACCGGGTGGCCCGGCTGGACAGCCTCACCCTCAGCGGGTCGGTCCGCACCCCGCACGGACGGTTGACGCTCGGCGGGTTCAATCAGTACGCGCTGCCGGAGAACTCCATCGGTGCGTTCACCGCACAGTGGGGCGGCGTCTCCCGGGTGCGCGCCACCTGTGGCACCGATACGAACCGGGCCGGCGCCTGTAGTGCGAACACCTATGAGGTGACCGTCCGCGGCGGCCGGGTCGTGTCGTCCGCCACCACCCCCGGCAGCGGTGCCATCGCCGCCGGCACCACCGTCCTCGTCGGCCGTGAGGCGGGCGCGCAGCGGCTTCGGAAGCTGGTCGCCGGCGAGCGGGTGAAGGTGCAGCACCGGCTGGTCGCGGCACGGTCCGGAGTCCCGTACCGCTTCGCCCTCGGCGGCTACCCGGTCCTACGGAAGGGTCAGCCGCCGGCCGGTCTCGACGACACCACCTCGGCCGTGCGCACCGCCGTGGGGATCGCGGACGGCGGCCATCGGCTGGTGCTGTTCGCGACGGACGGCGCGGTCGCCTACCGCAGTGGTCTGACGATCGCCGAAGTCGCCGCCCAGATGCGGAAGTTGGGCTCGGTGGACGCCTTCAGCCTGGACGGCGGCGGCTCGACGACCCTGGTCGCCCGGGCGCCCGGCGCGAGCGCCGTCACGGTACGGAACCATCCCAGTGGCGGCGCCGAACGGCCCGTACCGAACGGCATCGGGGTCTTCTCGACAAGCTGACCTCATGAATGCAGTTCAACAGGCTGACCTCACGGATGCAGTCCGCTCACCAGATCCGCGGTGGCCGTGAGGCCGCTGTGGATCGTGGGCGCCATGCTGGTGCTCGCCATGAAGAACCCGAGCAGTGCGCAGACCAGCGCGTGGGAGAGCTTCAGCCCGCCGCTGCGCATGAAGATCACCGCCAGGATCAGGAGCAGCAGCACCACAGAGATGGAAATGGCCATCGTCACCCTCCTCCGCCACGCCGCCGTGTCTGGTTCGCGGCGTTCGGCCGCAAGTGTGGCGTAGCGGAGGGTTCATCCGGGCTACCGACGTGTCCCCCGAACGTGTGGTGTCACACCATGTGCCGTCACCCCAAGTGGTGTCACACCGTGCGGTGGGCGTCCAGGAACGCTTCCAGACCGGCGAGGTCGTCGGTGTTGAGGAAGTCCACACCGGCGGCGAACAGTTCGCCCCACAGTGCGTCACGGGCCGGGCCCGCCACGTCCGGGGTGTTCCAGAACCGTACGGTCTGCCCGGCCGCGTGCGCCTGCCCCACGATGGCGCGCAGCCTCTGCCGCTCGGCGTCGGGGAAGACGCCGTCGCCGAGCCAGGTGAAGTTGTTCTGCCAGTTGTCGCTGACGAGCGAGATGAAGGAGGCGGGCGCCGCGCTGCCGAGGTCGGTGAGCCGACCGTCGTAGAAGGCGCGTCGTACGGTCTGTGCCTCCATCGGGGTACGGGCCGCGCGGTCGCCGGAGATGACGTTGGTGACGGCGCCCGGGTGGACGCGTCCGTGGGAGTACGTCGTGAACAGGTGCTTGTAGCGCAGGAGATGGCGGTCGAGTTCGAGGTAGGTCGAGGAGCCCTCGGTCTTGATGTCGATCAGGAGCTGGAGCGGCTTGTGCCAACCCCGGTAGACCGAGCCGTGGTTGGCCTTCACGAGGGCGGCGAGCGGGTCGAGGTAGAGGGACTCGAGGGTGCGGCTCGGGTCGAGTTCGGTCGCGTCGTGACCGATGAGGAGCTGGTCGCCGACGAGGAAGATGTCGGCCTCGACGCTGCCGAAGCGGTGGTCGAGGGCGTCGAAGAGCGGGCGGGGGTGCTCGTAGTCGTTGTGGGCGTGGGCGCGCCACAACGGCCGCGGCCGGTGGCCTTGTTCGCCGGCGAAGGCGCTGCCCGCGGGCGGGGCGAGGACGGCCGCGAGGGTGGCGCCGAACGCGGTGAGGGCTCTGCGACGGGTGATGAGGGCCATGGTGTTCCTCCCTGTGGGGCGGGGTCGGACCACAGGGAGTATGAGGCTGTAGGGGCGCCAACGAACCTGTACCTGACAGGAGTTGGCCGGACTGCCCTCGCGTGTTCACTCCTTCGGCGGTGGCGCACGGAAAAGCCCGCCCCAGGTGGGACGGGCTTCTCGCGGGCCTCACCTCATGATGGTCGGGGCGCTCGCAGGTCGACGAGTTCGGCCAGCGCCTCACGGTGGGCGCCCGCCGTGCCGTAGGCGATCGAGTCGGCCTTGGCCCGCTTCAGATAGAGGTGGGCGGGGTGCTCCCACGTCATGCCGATGCCGCCGTGCAACTGCACGGCCTCCTCGGCCGCGTGGACGGCGACGGACGCCGCGTAGGCCTGCGCGACAGCGACCGCCACATCCGTGTCGTCACCGGTCGCGAGGGCGTCGGCCGCGTTGCGCGCGGCGGCCCGCAGGCTGACGACCTCCAGCCACAACTGCGCCAGCCGGTGCTTGAGCGCCTGGAACCCGCCGACGGGCCGGTTGAACTGCTTGCGCTCCTTGAGGTACCGGACCGTCTCCGTCAACGTCCAGTCGGCGACACCCAGTTGCTCGGACGCGAGCAGCCCGGCCCCGGCCCGCAGAGCACGCCGTACGGCGGGTCCGGCGTCCCCGATCCGGCGCGCGGGCGCCCCGTCGAGGGAAACCGTCGCGAGCGGCCGCGTCAGGTCCAGCGACACCTGCGGTACGACGGTCACGGCGCCCGCGTCGACGGCGTACAGCCCGCCGTCGTCGCCCGGCACGAGCAGCACATCGGCGGCGGCAGCGTCGGCGATCCCGGTCAACTCCCCGTGCAGGGAACCGTTCTCGTGCCGTACGGCCTTGTGGGCGGCGCCCGGGGCGACGCCCAGGGAGACGGCGAGGACGCCGATCCTGCGGCCGGAGGCCAGTTCGGCGAGGAGGTCGTCCGCGTCGCACCCGAGAAGCGCCTCGGTGGCGACGACCGCGCTGGTGAGGTACGGGACGGGGGCGACCGCGCGGCCCAACTCCTCCAGGACGACGGCGACTTCGCGGTGGGTGGCGCCCTGGCCGCCCTTCTCCTCGGGCACCAGGAGGCCGGCCAGGCCCATGCCGTCGGCGAGGGACTTCCACAGGGACAGGTCGTGCGGGGCGTCCGACTCGGTGCGCGTGATGACACTCGCGGCGTCGCAGTGGTCGGTGAGCAGGTCCCGGACGGCGGCGCGCAGCGCCTCTTCCTCCTCCGAGTAGAGAAGATCGGTCATCGGGCGAGGTCCTTCCAGGCGACGTCCTTGTCGGTGCGCGGCTCGGCCGGCAGGCCCAGGACGCGTTCGGCGACGATGTTCAGCAGGACCTCGCTGGTCCCGCCCTCGATGCTGTTGCCCTTGGAGCGGAGGTAGCGGTAGCCGGCGTCGCGGCCGGTGAAGTCCACCAGTTCCGGGCGGCGCATGGTCCAGTCGTCGTACAACAGGCCTTCCTCGCCCCGGAGTTCGACCTCCAGGCCGCTGATCTCCTGGTTGAGGCGGGCGAAGGCGAGCTTCATGCCGGCGCCCTCGTGACCGGGCTGGCCCGCCACGAGCTGCTGGCGCAGCCGCTCGCCGGAGAGCCGGGCGACCTCGGCCTCCACCCAGAGCTTGAGGAGGCGCTGGTGGAGGTCGTGGGTGCGCAACTCCGGTCGCTCGCGCCAGGTTTGGCTGATCGGGCCGATCATGCCGCCCTCGCGCGGGATGCGCATGCCGCCGATGGAGACGCGCTCGTTCATCAGCGTGGTCTGCGCGACCCGCCAGCCGTCGCCGACCTCGCCGAGGCGATGGGCGTCGGGGATCCGGACGTTCGTGAGGAAGACCTCGTTGAACTCGGCCTCGCCGGTGATCTGGCGCAGCGGCCTGACCTCGACGCCGGGGTCGGTCATGTCGCAGACGAAGTAGGTGATGCCCGCGTGCTTGGGCACGTCCGGGTCGGTGCGCGCGATGAGGATGGCCCAGCGGGCGAGATGGGCGCTGGAGGTCCACACCTTCTGCCCGTTGACGACCCAGTCCTCGCCCTCGCGGACGGCCCGGGTGCCGAGCGCGGCCAGGTCGGACCCGGCGCCGGGCTCGCTGAAGAGCTGGCACCAGACCTCCTCGCCGACCCAGAGGGGCCGTAGGAGCTGCTGTTTCTGCTCGTCCGTGCCGTACTTGAGGATCGTCGGGGCGGCCATGCCGAGGCCGATGCCGATGCGGCGCGGGTCGTTGTCGGGAGCACCCGCCGCCGACAACTCGGCGTCCACGACGGCCTGGAGGGCGCGCGGGGCGCCGAGGCCGCCGAGGCCCTCCGGGTAGTGCACCCAGGCCAGACCGGCGTCGAAGCGGGCCTTCAGGAAGTCGAGGCGGTCGGTCTCCAGGGGTGGGTGTGCGGCCAGCAACTCGGCCGTGCGACGCCTGAGTTCAGCTGTGTCGATGGTCATGCGGCGGCTCCGTTCTCCAACGACGGCACGATGGTGACCCGGCCTGTCGTGACACCGTCGGCGACCCGCTGCACGGCGGCGGCCGCACCGGCCAGCGGCACGCGCTCGCTCACCAGGGGCTTGATGACACCCCGGGCGGCCAGGTCGGTGAGCTGCTCGTGGCAGTGGAGGATCAGCTTCGGGTTCTTGGTGGCGTACAGGCCCCAATGCAGGCCCAGGACCGAGTAGTTCTTCACCAGGGCGTGGTTGAGCGACGGGCTCGGGATCGTGCCGCTGGCGAAGCCCACGACGACGATCCGCCCCTCGAAGGCGACGACCTTCGTGGACTGCGTGTAGGCGTCGCCGCCGACCGGGTCGTAGATCACGTCGGCACCGCGCCCACCGGTGGCCGCCTTGACGGCCGCGACGACGTCCTCGGCACGGCGGTCGATCACGACGTCGCAGCCCAACTCCCTTGCCACGACCGCCTTTTCGGCGCCCCCGACGACACCGATGACGGTGGCTCCGGCGGCCTTGCCGAGCTGTACGGCGGCGCTGCCGACCCCGCCGGCGGCGGCGTGCACGAGGAGGGTCTCGCCGGCTTCCAGGTGGGCACGGCGGTGGAGGCCGAACCAGCCCGTCTGGTAGCCGATGTGGAGTGCGGCGCTCTCCGCGTCGTCCAGCGAGTCGGGCGCGGGCAGCAGACCGGCGGCGTCCGCGACGGCGTACTCGGCGAAACCGCCGTACGGCAGCGCGGGGTTGGCGATCACGCGGCGGCCGTCCTCGGTCTCGCCGCAGATCTCCACGCCGGGGGTGAACGGGAGCGGGGGCCTGACCTGGTAGTGGCCGCGGCACATCAGGACGTCCGGGAAGTTGATGTTCGCGGCGCGCACCTTGAGCAGGACCTGGCCGTCGCCCGGCGTGGGCCGTTCCACCTCCGCCAGGCGCATCGCCTCACTCGGCTCGCCGTTCTGGTGCACTTGCCATGCCTGCATGCGGGGCCTCCACGGGACTGCTCTGTCTTACCGGCTCGGTCGCATACTAAGCGGTCGCTTGCCGATCAGGGAACAGTCGCGTGTGTCACGAACTGCGGCGACGGGTCACGACCGCCGGGGCTTCGCCCGTACGTGCATCCGCTCCCCCTGCGGGCCGAACAGGCTCAGGAACTCCGCGGGACCCTCGCCCGTGGACCCGAACCAGTGCGGCACCCGTGTGTCGAACTCGACGGCCTCCCCCGTCGCGAGCACGACATCGTGCTCGGCGAGCACGAGCCGCAACCGTCCCGACATCACGTACAGCCACTCGTAGCCCTCGTGGGTGCGCAGATCGGGTTCCTCCTGCCGCTGGGGCACCAGCACCTTGAAGGCCTGGAGCCCGCCCGGCTGGCGGGTGAGGGGCCAGTAGGTGCGTCCGTGCCGCTGGATCGGCTCGGACCGCACCCGGGGATCGCCCACCGGCGGTGTCCCCACCAGTTCGTCCAGCGGCACCTGATGGGCCCGCGCGATCGGCAGCAGCAGTTCCAGGCTGGGCCTGCGCAGCCCGGACTCCAGCCGGGACAGCGTGCTCACCGAGATGCCGGTCGTCTCCGAGAGTCCGGCGAGGGTCGCGCCCCGCTCCTTCCGGATCCGCCGCAGTCGGGGGCCGACCTCCGCCAGGACCTCGTCCGTGTCGTCGCTCATGACCGTTATTGCAGTTTCGGCAAACGCGTTTGTCAATACGGTCGGTTCGGGGCGACCTTCTGAGTGGAGGTGGTCACCGTGACCGACACATACGAAGTGATCGTCATCGGCGGCGGCGCCGCCGGCCTGTCCGCCGCGCTGGTCCTGGGCCGGTCCCGGCGCCGCACACTGGTCGTCGACGCGGGCGAGCCGCGCAACGCGCCCGCCGCGCACATGCAGGGCTATCTGTCCCGGGACGGCATGTCACCCGCCGAGTTCCTGGCTCTGGGCCGCGAGGAGATCGCGCGCTACGGCGTCGAGCTGGTCCGGGACCGGGTCGTCGACATCACCGGTGGCTTCGCGGTCACCCTCGCCGGCGGCGAGACCGTCCGTGCGCGGCGGCTGGTGATCGCGACCGGCCTCAAGGACGAGCTGCCGGCCGTCCCCGGAGTCGCCGAGCGCTTCGGGCGTGATGTGATCCACTGCCCGTACTGCCACGGCTGGGAGGTCCGCGACCAGGCCTTCGGTGTGCTCGCGACGACACCGATGAGCGTGCACCAGGCGCTGATGGTCTCGCAGTGGTCCAAGGACGTCACCCTGTTCCTGCACACGGTCGCCGAGTCCGAGCTGACGGACGACGACCTGCGCAGACTGGCCGCCGCGGGGGTCGCCGTAGTGCCCGGGGAGGTCGCGGAACTGGTCGTCGCCGACGACCGGCTCACCGGCGTCCGCCTCACGGACGGCACCGCGCATCCCCGCGAGGCCGTGTTCGTGGCGCCCCGCCCGATCCCGCAGACCGGCCTCCTGGAGAAGCTGGGCGCCGACATGCAGGAGACCCCGTTCGGCACGTACCCCGTGGTCGACCCGACGGGTCTGACGAGCGTGCCCGGGGTGTGGGCGGTCGGCAACGCGATGGGCTTCGGGGAGCAGGTCGTGAACGCGGCCTCCGCCGGTTACCGCGCGGGCGCCACCATCAACGGGGAGCTGCTGATGACCGACCTCGACGCGCACGCCGGGGTGTAGAGCGCCCGCCTCCGTTGCACGATGGCTGCATGCTGCTGACCCGGCTCGCGCATGTGTCCCAGGAGGTCGCCGCCACCTCGGCGCGGTCCCGGAAGATCGCCCTGCTCGCGGAGCTCTTCCGGGACGCGGAGGCCGACGACGTCCCGATCGTCATCCCGTACCTGGCGGGCCGCCTGCCCCAGGGCCGGCTCGGTATCGGCTGGAAGGTGCTGAGCCGGTCCGTCGCACCGGCCCCGGAACCCACCCTGACCGTGCGCGAGGTGGACGCCCGGCTCACCGCTCTCGGCAAGGTGTCGGGCGCCGGTTCGCAGGCCGAACGCGCCCGCCTGGTCGGCGAGTTGATGGGCGCTGCCACCGCCGACGAGCAGCGCTTCCTGTTCGGTCTGATCACCGGCGAGGTCCGGCAGGGCGCGCTGGACGCGGTCGCCGTGGAGGGGCTGGCCGAGGCAACGGGCGCGCCCGCGACGGACGTTCGGCGTGCCGTGATGCTGGCGGGTTCGCTCCAGACCGTGGCCGAGGCCCTGCTCGCGGACGGACCCGCCTCCCTCGACCGCTTCCGACTGACCGTGGGCCGCCCGGTCCTGCCGATGCTCGCGCACAGCGCCACGTCCGTCGCCGAGGCGGTCGAGAAGCTGGGTGCCTGCGCGGTCGAGGAGAAGCTCGACGGCATCCGCGTCCAGGTCCACCGCGACGGCGAGGTCGTACGGCTCTACACCCGCACCCTTGACGACATCACCGACCGGCTGCCCGAACTCACCGCCGCCGCGCTGGAGTTGAGAGGCGAGCGGTTCATCCTGGACGGTGAGGTCATCTCCTTCGACGAGGACGGGCGACCGCGTTCCTTCCAGGAGACGGCCGGCCGGGTCGGCTCCCGGGTGGACGTGGCGACGGCCGCCGGGACGGTCCCCGTCTCCCCCGTGTTCTTCGACGCGCTGTCCGTCGACGGCCGCGATCTGCTCGACCTGCCGTTCGCCGAACGGCACGCGGAACTGGCCCGGTTGGTGCCCGAGCCGATGCGCGTCCGGCGCACCCTCGCGTCCGGTCCGGAGGACGTCCCGGCCGCGGAGGCCTTCCTCGCCGAGACCTTGCGGCGCGGCCACGAGGGGGTCGTGGTCAAAGGCCTCGACGCGCCCTACAGCGCGGGCCGCCGGGGCGCCTCCTGGCTGAAGGTGAAGCCCGTCCACACCCTCGACCTGGTCGTGCTGGCCGCCGAGTGGGGCCACGGCCGCCGTACCGGCAAGCTCTCCAACCTCCACCTCGGCGCCCGCAACCCCGACGGCTCCTTCGCGATGCTCGGCAAGACCTTCAAGGGCATGACCGACGCCGTGCTGACCTGGCAGACCGAGCGCCTCCAGGAGCTGGCCGTGGAGAGCGACGGACACGTGGTGACCGTACGGCCCGAACTCGTCGTAGAGATCGCGTACGACGGACTGCAGAGGTCGACCCGGTACCCGGCCGGTGTCACGCTCCGTTTCGCACGGGTCGTGCGCTATCGGGAGGACAAGCGGGCGGAGGAAGCTGACACGGTGGAGACGTTGCTGGCCGCGCATCCGGAGGTGAAGCCGTGAGTGGCAAGGGGAAGCGGAGTGCTGGGTTGCTGTTGTTCCGGCACACCGATCACGGTCTGGAGGTGTTGCTCGGGCATATGGGTGGCCCGTTCTTCGCGCGCCGGGACGCGGGGGCGTGGAGTGTGCCCAAGGGTGAGTACGAACCCGACGAGCCGGCCTGGGACGCGGCCCGGCGTGAGTTCCAGGAGGAGCTGGGGCTCGCACCGCCGGAGGGCGAGGCGATCGCGCTCGGCGAGGTGCGGCAGAGCAACGGGAAGGTCGTCACCGCGTGGGCGATCGAGGCGGACCTGGATCCGGCGGCCATGGTTCCCGGCACCTTTTCGATGGAGTGGCCGCCGAAGTCGGGGCAGGTCCAGGAGTTCCCGGAGCTGGACCGGGTGGAGTGGCTGGGCCTCGAACGGGCGCGGGCCGTCATCGTTCCGGCGCAGGCCACGTTTCTCGACCGGTTGGCGGAGCACTCGGACTGAGCAGCCACTCACGCGTTGCGGTCCCCCGCGCCGCGCGGGAAGGTCGAAGCACAGCCCGCTCCAGGAGGTCAGCCATGCCCATCGCGACGGTCAACCCGGCCAACGGCGAGACGCTCAAGACGTACGAGGCCATGGGTGACGAGGAGATCGAGCGACGGCTCCAGCTCGCGGAGGCCACCTTCCGCGCCTACCGGACGTCCGCCTTCGCCGAGCGCGCGCGGCTCATGCACCGGGCCGCCGATCTGCTCGACGAGGACCAGCAGGACATCGGCCGGATCATGACCACCGAGATGGGCAAGCCGGTCAGGCAGGCCCGCGCGGAGGCCGCCAAGTGCGCGAAGTCGATGCGCTGGTACGCCGACCGTGCCGAGGGGCTCCTCGCCGACGAGGAGCCCGACGCGGCGGACGTCGAGGACTCCGGCGGCGCGCGGGCCCTGGTGCGGTACCGGCCGCTCGGCCCGGTGCTCGCGGTGATGCCGTGGAACTTCCCGCTCTGGCAGGTGATCCGCTTCGCCGCGCCCGCGCTGATGGCGGGCAACGTCGGCCTGCTCAAGCACGCGTCGAACGTCCCGCAGACCGCCCTCTACCTGGAGGACCTGTTCCACCGCGCGGGCTTCCCCGAGGGGTGCTTCCAGACCCTCCTGGTCGGCTCCGGCGCGATCGAGGAGATCCTGCGCGACGAGCGCGTGAAGGCGGCCACCCTCACCGGCAGCGAGCCGGCCGGGCGGGCGGTCGCGTCCGTCGCCGGGGACATGGTCAAGAAGACGGTGCTGGAACTGGGCGGCAGCGACCCGTACGTCGTCATGCCGTCCGCCGACATCGACCGGGCCGCGAAGATCGCGGTGACCGCGCGGGTGCAGAACAACGGGCAGTCGTGCATCGCCGCGAAGCGGTTCATCGTGCACACCGATGTCTTCGACGCGTTCGCCGAACGGTTCGTGGCCGGCATGAAGGCGCTCACGGTCGGTGATCCGCTGGAGGAGGAGACCGAGGTCGGACCGCTCGCGAGCGAGGCGGGCCGGAGCGATCTGGAGGAACTCGTCGACGACGCGGTGGAGAGCGGCGCGACCGTGCTGTGCGGCGGCGAGCGGCCCGACGGGGACGGCTGGTACTACCCGCCGACCGTCCTCGCCGACCTCACCCGCGAGATGCGCATCCACCGCGAGGAGGCGTTCGGCCCCGTCGCCACGCTGTACCGGGTCGCCGACCTGGACGAGGCGGTCCTCCTCGCCAACGACACGCCGTTCGGGCTGAGTTCCAACGTGTGGACGCGGGACGAGGCGGAAGTCGAGCGTTTCGTACGGGACCTGGAGGCCGGTGGGGTGTTCGTCAACGGGATGACGGCGTCGCATCCGGCGTTCCCGTTCGGCGGGGTGAAGCGGTCCGGGTACGGGCGGGAGCTGTCGGGGCACGGAATCCGGGAGTTCTGCAACATCACCACGGTATGGCACGGAGCGTGAGCGTTCCGCGGCTACGATCCCCTGTGTGAACCGCGAAGTGACTCTGCCTCTGATCGTCGACGACCGCGGGACCTTGCAGGTGGCTGCGGCCGATGTGAGCAAACTTCTCCGTACCGTGGGCGGTCGGTGGCTGCACCTTGTCGAGGCCGGGGAGGACGGGCTGGACGAGGACACGGTTGCCGCTCTGACCATTGAGCTGGCGAAGCTTGCCGACCGGATCGACGTCGCGTGTATTGCGCACAGCAGTGGGGGCGCGTCGTAGTTCGCCGAGTGGCCGCCGGTGGGGGCTGGTCGCGCCCACGCGGCGGAGCCGCGCATCGATACAGCCCCGCGCCCCTAAGGGGTGGTGCTGAGCCTTGATCCAGAGGTTGCCCCTCTGTTTTCACAGGATTCACTGATCCTGTCTTTATGAGCGTGTCCCTGAATTGGAGTAGTCCACCGCGAGATCGTCGTCCTCCCGGGTGATCGTGGGTGCACCACCCTCTGAGGTGAACCACCTTCTGACCGGCGGGCGAAGGCCTTCCGGAAGGCGAAAGCAGGGACGGTTCATGGCGACTTTGTGCAAGCCCTCGGTGTCGGTTCCCGAGCACGTGATCACGATGGAGGAGACGCTGGAGCTGGCGCGCTCCCGTCACGCGGACCACCCCAACCTGCCGCTGGCCCTCCGGCTGATCGAGAACACCGGTGTACGGACCCGGCACATCGTGCAGCCCATCGAGGAGACCCTGAAGCACCCCGGGTTCGAGGACCGCAACAGGATCTACACGGCCGAGGCGAAGGCCCGGGTCCCGGCGGTCGTCCAGCGCGCGCTCGACGAGGCGGAGCTCCTCACCACCGACATCGACGTGATCATCTACGTCTCGTGCACGGGCTTCATGATGCCCTCGCTCACGGCCTGGCTGATCAACGAGATGGCCTTCGAGTCCACCACCCGCCAGATCCCGATCGCCCAGCTCGGCTGCGCGGCCGGCGGTGCGGCGATCAACCGGGCGCACGACTTCTGCACGGCGTACCCGGACGCCAACGCGCTCATCGTCGCCTGCGAGTTCTGCTCGCTGTGCTACCAGCCGACCGACCTCGGCATCGGCTCCCTGCTCTCCAACGGACTGTTCGGCGACGGCATCGCCGCGGCCGTGGTGCGCGGGCGGGGCGGGACGGGCATCCAGCTGGAGCGCAACGGGTCGTACCTGATCCCCAAGACCGAAGAGTGGATCATGTACGACGTCCGGGCCACCGGGTTCCACTTCCTGCTGGACAAGCGGGTGCCGGCCACCATGGAGCCCCTCGCCCCGGCGCTCCAGGACCTCGCGGGACTGCACGGCTGGGACGCGGCCGACCTGGACTTCTACATAGTCCACGCGGGCGGGCCCCGCATACTCGACGACCTGAGCAAGTTCCTCCAGGTCGACCCGCACGCGTTCCGGTTCAGCCGGGCCACCCTCACCGAGTACGGCAACATCGCCAGCGCCGTCGTGCTGGACGCGCTGCGCCGGCTCTTCGACGAGGGCGGCGCCGAACACCGGGCACGCGGACTGCTCGCCGGGTTCGGACCCGGCATCACCGCCGAGATGGCCCTGGGCCGCTGGCACAACGACGACCGAGAGACGGCTTGAGCAGCGCATGACTGAAGAGACGCTCACCGAGACCCTGCCCCCGGTCCGGCCCTGGCCGGCCCTCGACCTGACCGGGGTGGACTTCGACCCGGTCCTCGCCAAGCTGATGCGGGAGGGTCCGGTCAACCGGATCAAGCTGCCCAACGGCGAGGGCTGGGCGTGGCTGGTCACCCGGCACGACGACGTGCGGATGGTCGCCAACGATCCCCGGTTCAGCCGCGAGGCGGTGATGGACCAGCCGGTGACCCGGCTCGCCCCGCACTTCATCCCGGCGCGCGGCGCGGTCGGCTTCCTCGACCCGCCGGACCACACGCGGCTACGGCGCTCGGTCGCCCCGGCGTTCACGGCGCGCGGGGTGGAGCGGGTGCGGGAGCAATCCCGGCTGCTGCTCGACGAGTTGATCGACGAGCTGCTCCAGGACGGACCGCCGGCCGACCTCACCGAGACCGTGCTGAGTCCGTTCCCGATCGCGGTGATCTGCGAGCTGATGGGTGTGCCTGCGGCCGACCGGCACGGCATGCACACCTGGACCCAGCTCATCCTGTCCTCCTCGCACGGCGCCAAGGTCAGCGAGAAGGCGAAGGAGGAGATGGGCGCCTACTTCGGCGATCTCATCGGCCTGCGGGAGGGCGGCGACGGTGAGGATGTCGCCTCGCTGCTCGGTGCCGCCGTGGGCCGGGAGGAGATCACGCTGGAGGAGGCGGTCGGGCTCGCGGTGCTGCTGCAGATCGGCGGCGAGGCGGTCACCAACAACAGCGGGCAGATGTTCTACCTGCTGCTGACCCGTCCGGATCTCGTCGAACGACTGCGCGCCGAGCCGGAGTCGAGACCCCAGGCCATCGACGAGCTGCTGCGGTACATCCCGCACCGCAACGCGGTCGGGCTGTCCCGGATCGCCATGGAGGACGTGGAGATCCGCGGGGTACGGATGCGGGCGGGCGACCCGGTGTACGTGTCGTACCTGGCCGCCAACCGCGACCCGGACGTCTTCCCCGACCCCGAGAAGATCGACTTCTCGCGCAGCCCGAACCCGCACGTCTCCTTCGGTTTCGGCCCGCACTTCTGTCCCGGCAACATGCTGGCCCGGCTGGAGTCCGAACTGCTGGTGGACGCCCTGCTGGACCGGCTGCCCGGGCTGCGGCTCGCGGTTCCGGCCGATGAAGTGCCGTTCAAGAAGGGCGCGTTGATCCGCGGGCCCGAGGCCCTGCCCGTGACGTGGTGAGGTGCCGATGACGGCGACGGAGGGGCTGCTGGTGCCGCCGGGGCACGGCCGGATCGTACAGACACCGGCGCAGCACGTGACGTTCAAGGTGACCGGGTCGCACTCGCGGACCGCGTCGACCTTCGAGGTGGTGGTGCCGCCGGGGTTCGACGTCGGCGCCCATGTGCACACGCGCAGCGAGGAGTTGTTCTACGTGCTCGAAGGCGAGCTGGACGTGCTCGCCTTCGAGCCGCGGATCCGTACACCGGACAACTGGCAGCGCTGGGAGTCGAGTTCGGGCTCCCGGGTGGTGCGGGCGACTCCGGGGACGGTGATCGTCGTGCCGCCCGGGTGTCCGCACGCGTTCTCGAATCCGACGGAGACGGCGGCGAAGATGTTCTTCCAGGCGTCTCCGCCGCCGGATCACGAGCGGTATTTCGAGGAGCTGTTGGAGATTCTCGGGGGTGGGGGGCCGCCGGATCATGCGGCCATCGAGGAGCTGCGTGCACGATATGACATCGAGCAGTTGACGCCTCTCAAACACCGGTAGATCGCGTAATTCGTTGGCTGCGGGCCGGACCCCACCGGCCCGCAGATATCGACTCAGCGAATCGGCATTCCCGACAACGTCCGCGCGATCACCAGACGTTGGATCTCACTCGTGCCCTCGAAAATCGTGTAGATCGCCGCGTCCCGATGCATCCGCTCGACCGGATACTCACGGGTGTAACCATTACCGCCGAGTATCTGAATCGCCTGCCCGGTCACCTTCTTCGCCGTCTCGCTGGCGAACAGCTTCGACATCGACCCCTCGGCCGCCGTGAACTGCTTGCCGTTGACGGCCATCCAGGACGCCCGCCACACGAGCAGCCGGGCCGCGTCGATGGACGTACGCATGTCGGCGAGCTGGAAGGCGACACCCTGGTTGTCGATGATCGGGCGGCCGAACTGCTCACGCGTCATCGCGTAGTCGAGGGCGACCTCGTAGGCAGCGCGCGCCGTGCCCACCGCCATCGCGCCGACCGCGGGGCGCGACGCCTCGAACGTGGCCATCGCGGCGTTCTTCACGCGCTCGCCGCCGCCCGCCTTGGCGCGCTCACGGGCGCGGGCGAGGCGCTCGTCCAGCTTCTCCTTGCCGCCGAGCAGGCAGGAGCCGGGGATGCGCACGTCCTCCAGGACGACCTCGGCGGTGTGCGAGGCGCGGATGCCGTGCTTCTTGAACTTCTGCCCCTGGGACAGACCCGGTGTGCCCGACGGGACGATGAAGGAGGCGTGGCCCTTGGAGCCGAGGTCCGCGTCGACGACCGCTACGACGACGTGGACGTTGGCGATACCACCGTTGGTCGCCCAGGTCTTGGTGCCGTTGAGCACCCACTCGTCCTTGGCCTCGTCGTACACGGCACGCGTGCGCATGGAGGCCACGTCGGAACCGGCGTCGGGCTCGGAGGAGCAGAAGGCGGCGACCTTGACGTCGTTGGCGTCGCCGTACATCTGGGGAATCCAGGTGCCGATCTGCTCCTCGGTGCCGTTGGCGAGGACGCCGACGGCGGCCAGGCCGGTGCCGACTATGGAGAGGGCTATGCCCGCGTCGCCCCAGAACAGTTCCTCCATGGCCATGGGTATGCCGAGGCCGGTGGGGTCGAAGTACTGCTGGGCGTAGAAGTCCAGGGAGTAGATGCCGACCTTCGCGGCCTCCTGGATGACCGGCCAGGGAGTCTCCTCACGCTCGTCCCATTCGGCGGCGGCGGGGCGGATGACATCGGCGGCGAAGCCGTGCAGCCAGTCCCGCACCTCCTTCTGTTCGTCGTTGAGTTCCATGGTGAACTCGGCCATGACTCCTCCAGCGGCGCACTAGCATATGTTACTTGCGGTAACGAGAGTCTGTTACCGACCGGTAGGAAAAGTCAACTCCCGATGACCGCTCGGCAGCCCGTTCGAGCTGTTGAGGGCGTTGAGTGTTAGTTTGCGCAGGCGTCACCGATTCAGCACGGGTGGGGAGAGATCATGGACACCACGCAGCGGACCGATCAGCAACGGTCCGCCGACCGCCGACGGCGTGAGCTGTTGGAGGCCGCGGACAGAGTGGTGCTGCGTGACGGTCCGCAGGCCTCGATGAACGCGATCGCCGCGGAAGCGGGTATTACGAAGCCGATTCTGTACCGGCACTTCGGGGACAAGGGCGGACTGTACGCGGCCCTCGCCAAGCGGCACACGGACGCGCTGCTGTCGTCGCTGCGGGCCGCGCTGGACGCTCCCGCCGAGCGACGGGAGCGGGTCGAGGCCACGCTGGACACCTACCTCGCCGCGATCGAGGCGCTGCCCCAGGTGTACCGGTTCCTGATGCATCCCGTCGTGGACGGGCAGTCCACCGACCAGGGATTCGACACCGGGAATCACTCGGTTCCGCTGCTTCGGCGGATGGGCGAGGAGTTGGCCCAGGTCATCGAGGAGCGGGTGGATCTCGGTCCCAACAGCCAGCAGCTGGCTCGGGTGTGGGGGCACGGGATCGTCGGGATGATGCATGCGGCCGGGGACTGGTGGCTCGGTGAACGGCCTTGCTCCCGGCCCGAGTTGGTGCGGAGTCTGGCCGACCTGCTGTGGGGGCGGTTGGCTGCCGCCGGGGACAAGGTGGGTGGGCCGGGGTTCTAGGGGTCGTATTT
>NZ_JAENRY010000008.1 GCF_016612545.1 Streptomyces sp. MBT65
GAGCCTGCGGTGAGCGACGGCCGGGGAGGGGCGGCGGGTGTTCGGAGCCCATCCCCTTCGGCCGACTCGGCGTGGCATCAGGGCTGTTCGCCGACCGCGCCGACGGGCGCGCCCAACTCGCGCCGGTGGAGCGCCTGTTCGTGGCCCGCGCCGAGGGACTCCCCCGCCGACGAACCGACCGACGCGGCATCACCGTGAACCCGACCCACAGGCCCACGGAGCACAACACACGGCCCGACAGCCCACCCCCGCCCCGGAGTTGACGATCCGCGTCGGAAATTCGCGCGCACGATCATGCCCGGACCGGGCAGGGTCCCCGCATGAGCTTCACGAACATGCCACCTTTCTTACCGGGCCTCGAACTCTCCCGCCGTTTCTACACGGAAGCCGTCCGCCCCCTCCTCGAGGAGACCGCCCCCGATCTCCCCCACTCCGCCGCGCGCATCGGCGGCGGCTCCGAGGTCCTCGGCTACGACACCCCGCGCTCGCGCGACCACGAGTGGGGCCCGCGGCTCCAGCTCTTCCTCCGCCCCCGGGACGTCCCCCGGCACGCGGGCCGGATCAGACACCACCTCGCCGAGCACCTCCCGAAGACCTTCCACGGCTATCCGACCCACTTCGCCGCCACCGGCGACGGCGACGTCCGCGTCATGCGCGCGACCGACGGCCCGGTCCACCACCGGGTCGAAGTCACCCACACCACGGCCTGGTTCACCGCGACCCTCGGCTTCGACCCGGCGCAGGGCATCACCCCGGCGGACTGGCTGACCACACCCGCCCAACTCCTCGCCGAAGTCACCGCGGGCGCCGTCTTCCACGACGGCCTGCACCAACTCGGCCCGCTGCGCCACACCTTGCGCTGGTATCCCCGCGACATCTGGCTGCACGTCATGGCCCGCCAGTGGCAGCGCATCGCCGAACGGGAAGCCTTCGTCGGCCGCTGCGGCGAGGTCGGCGACGAGCTGGGCTCCGCGATGATCGCGGCCCACCAGACCCGCCAGCTGATGCGCCTGTGCCTCCTCATGGACCGCCGCTACCCGCCGTACGACAAATGGCTGGGCAGTGCCTTCGCCCGCACGACCGCCGGTCACCGTCTCACCCCGGTCCTCACGGCCGCCCTCGCCGCCACGGACTGGCACACCCGCGAGAAGCATCTGGCCTACGCCTACGAAGCGGTGGCGGGCATCCACAACCAACTCGACCTGACCGACCGCGTCGACCCGGCCACCCGCCCGTACCACTCCAGACCGTTCCGGGTCCTGCACGCCGAACGCTTCACGAAGGCCCTGCTCGCCCGCGTCACGGACCCGGCACTCCGCGAACTTCCCGACGGCATACGGCAGTTCAGTCCGGACGAGGACTGAACTCGGCGTCGCTCAGCACGTGTTGGCGACGCGGGCACTCCGGCCGACGGCGGGCGGGGCGGCGATGGGGACGGCCGCGCCGCCGCGGACGCGCTGTCGGCGCCCGCCGTGGCCACGACGATGCGTTGGCCCTCGTCCTGGGGGACGCCCAGGGACTGCAGGTTGAGCTCCATGCGGCCGACGACCGGGTGGTGCATGCGATAGGCGGCGAGGGCCCACTTCCTGACCCCGTGCTCGGCCCACATCGTGGCGAACTCCTCGCTCCTCATGGTCAGTTCACCGATGAGCGAGGCCAGCCGGGGATCGTCGGGGTGCTGCCCGGCGGCGAGCCGGAGCTTGCCGACCACGTTCCTGGCCTTCTTCGGCCAGTCCACGAACAGGTCCCGGGTGTGCGCGTCCAGGAACACCAGCCGCGCCATGTTCGGCCGCCGGTCGGCCTGTTCGGGTATCCGCGCCTCCAAGTGCCCGGCGAACAGGGCGTGTCCGGCGCGGTTCCAGGCCAGTACGTCGCTACGGCGGCCGAGGACGATCGCGGGTGCGTCGCCGAACGCGGCGAGGAGTTGCCGGGTCGCCTCACCGGTCCGCTCCGGCGCGGGCCTGCGCCGGGTGGTGACGCGGCGCGCCGCGCCGGCCAGATCGTGCAGATGGGCACGCTCCACCTCGTCGAGACCGAGGGCACGGGCCAGCGCGTCCAGGACCTCGGGGGACGCGTTGAGCGAGCTGCCCTGTTCAAGCCGGGTGTAGTAGGACAGGCCCACTCCGGCGAGCCGCGCCAACTCGTCCCGACGCAGCCCGGGCACCCGACGCCGCTCTCCGTACTCCGGGATCCCCACATCCGCCGGCCGCAACTGGGCCCGACGCGTCCTGAGGAACTCCCGCAACCGCGGCTTCCTGTCCATGGCCCCGAGTATCCGCCGACGGAACACCGCACAGCCTGCCCCTGCCAAGGGCAGGCAACGCGGTGTCGACCTCGGCTCGACTCAACTCACCCGTGGACGGCGGGCGTTCGTGGCGGTCGCCTCACCTGCCGACCGCCGGACGACTGGACGGACCGGGCTGTTCCGGGACGACAGCCGACACTCCGGCCTCGTCCGCGGCGATCAGCGCGCTCGCGGTCAGCGACGTGCCGTCGTGGCCGGACGCGGCGGCCATCAGCCGGGCCGCCGACTCCGCCCCGGTCTCCGGCGGGATGATCAGCAGGTCCCAGCGTCCGGTGCCGTAGGAGAGCAGCAGCAGCTTGTGCGGGTCGAATTCGGTGAACCAGCCGGCCTTGACGACGTGACCGTCCACGGGAATCTTGTGGGGGATGTCCGGCCAGTACATCGCGTTGACGGCGACGCGGGTGATGCGGCCCCACAAGGGGTCCAACACGGCGGTCAGCGCGGGCAGTTCGCTCAGCAGATCCCGGGAGCGGGGCCACCAGGCACCGTCCAGGAGTCCGTGGGTGGCACCGTCGCTCTTCAGGGCGAGCCGGGCGGCCGGGGCCGCGACGGGCTCGGGCTGCGGCAGGGTGGACAGCAAGGTCGCCGACATGATGCGGACCCGTCTCCGGGCCGCCTCTACGGCAGCACGGGTTTCATCTCTCGCCGAGGACGACCCGGTGCGGAAGCCGGTGTGCGAAGTGCCCTCGGTACTGTCCACCGTACTCCGCGCTCCGCACGGCCCGGCTCGTTCGGGAGTGCGCGGAAGTGCGGTGGAGCAACCGAGGGCTCTTGACGTACGGTGTCCGGCCCCGGCGTCCTGCCCTCGCGTTTCCTCCCCCGGGGCAGCCCGTGACCCCGGCCGGGGCATTTCGGGGGGGGGAGGCGTCGCCTGGCTTGCGCCGTACGCTACGGGGCCCGGTCTGCCGTCGCACGGTCCGCGGGTATGTCCTGCCAGGCGTCCTGGGTGCTCGCGTACCGCGGGAAACGGTCCTGCAGACCGGCGGCCCGGAACACGAGACTCGCGCCTGGCCGGTCATGCACGACCCGCAGCCATCCGAGCCGCTCGCAGCACTCCTTCCACGCCGCGCACAGCGGATCCAGGACGCTGCCGTCCATGAACGTGACACCGCGCAGATCCACGATGAGAAGCAGCCGCCCGCTGCCGTGCCGGGCGTCCACCAGATCACGCGCGAAAGCGGGCGCGGTCGTCAGGTCCAACTCGCCGTCGGCCATGACCACACGCAATTCGTCGAACAGGTCGGAATGCGGGCCCATACGACCCAACTCCTCTGCCACCGGGGGGCTTTCGCCATGCGCAGGGCCTCTGTTGCGCGGAACGGCACGTACGGAGAGGGCCGGGGTCTGGGGCGGACCGTAGGACGACAGTACTGCCGCGGAGGGGTCGGCCCGCCGACTCTCGCCAGGTACGCCCGAGAGTGATCGAAGGTGTCGTTCCTGGTCGGTTCCTGCCGGAACCGAGGGCGAAGGTGCAAGAGAACGGCGCGGACCGGGGTCGGCCCGGGAGCCGGCCCTGGTCCAGGTCCAGGTCCTGTTCGGCTTCGGTTTCCCTCGTCGGCAGCCCCGCCCTGGCCGGTGTCGCGCGGGCGGACTCGGCGGCCCTGGTGACCTGCCTGGGTACCGCGCGGCAGAGCTACGGCCCCGCGGTCACTTCGGCCGACATCGCCGTCGACCACACCACCGACGTGAGCTGCCTCGTCGCCCCGCCCCTCGCCTCCACGACCGTGGACATCACCTGGAGCAACGGCCTGCACAGCACCGCCGCCGTCACGGTCGTGGTCACCCCCCGCACCACCGGAACCACCGTCTCCGGCCTCTGACCGCTCCGCAGTGCACTGAGGTCAGGCGGAGTCGTCGGCCTGTAGTTCCAGGTGGAGTTCGTAGCCGCCGTCGGTCGTCGGACCGGAGGTGATGGTGCCGCCGAGGAGTTCGGCGCGCTGGCGCAGGCCGACGAGACCGTGGTGGGCTCCGGGCAGCGGGAGTGCGGAGCGGGTGGCGGCGGTGTTGGTGATGGTGGTGCGCAGGGCGCCGTCCCGGTGGTGGATGCGGACGGTCGCGGTGGCGCCGGGGGCGTGTTTGCGGACGTTGGTGAGCGCCTCCTGGACCGTGCGGTAGACGGCGCGCTGGAGGGTGGGCGGGAGTCCGTCCGGCAGGTCCGTCTCCAGGTGGGTCTCGATGCCGCTGGCGTCGATCAGCTGGTGCAGATCGGCGAGGGACGGCTGGGGCGTGAGTTCGGTGGGACGGCTGCCGGCGGCGCGCAGGACGCCGACCATGTGCCGTAGCTCCTCCAGGGTCTGCACGCTCAGCCGGCGGATCGTGGCCCCGGCCGCTCGCGCCTCGGCGTCCGGGCTGCCGACCTGGAGTGCGCCGGCGGTCACGGCGATGAGGCTGACCTGGTGGGAGACCACGTCGTGCATCTCGCGGGCGAGTTGGGCCCGCTCCTTCGCCAACACGGCCTGGGCGCTGAGCAGTTGCTCCTGCTCACGGGCCTCCGAGATCTCGGCAAGCCGAAGCGTCAACTCCCGCCGCGCCTGGACGAGTTGACCGAGGAAGACCGGAGCGGCGGCCGTGGCGAGGGTGTAGGTGAGGTGGACCAGGCTGTAGGTCTCGTCGAGTTCGTCGACATCGAGGGACGTCCACGGCCAGGGCATGAAGTCGACGGTGGCGAAGGCCAGAGCGCAGACCGCGAGCAGCGCGCGGTGCCGGCAGAGCGAGGAGAGGGTGTACAGCGCGGCCATCGTGGCGAACGCCGCGTCGCCGATCAGGGCGGAGGGGAGCGTGAGGACGAAGGCCGGCAGCGGGCGGTGGCGGCGCAGCGTGAGGGCCAGGGCGGCGAGGAGGCCGTAGGCGGTGGCGGGGTGGTTGTCGCTGTCGAGGTTCACCCACAGGTCCAGCAGCGCGGCGCAGACCAGCAGCGCGTCCAGCAACAGGGCAGGCGGGCGGCGGGAGTTCGGCCGGGGATTCGGATGCGGGTTCATCGGTCGGCTCCGTCCTCGGGCGGCCTGAGCAGTCCGGCCCGTTCGGCGACCAGCGCGGCCTGCACCCGGTTGTCGACCCGCAACTTCTCCAGGACGACGCTGACATGGCCCTTGACGGTGCCGGTGCTCAGATGGAGCCGGTCGCCGATGTCGGTGTTGGAGAGGCCCTCGGCCATCAGCGCGAGGACGGCACGCTCGCGCCCGCTCAGCCGGTCGACGAGCCGGACGGCGTAGGGCTCGCGCCCGCCCTGGTCGAGGAAGCTGTCCACCACGGTGCGTATGACCTGAGACGACAGGACGGTTCCCCCCTCGGCCAAGGTGCGGATCAGATAGGGCAGTTGCTCGGGGTCGGTGTCCTTGAGGAGGAAACCCGCGGCGCCGGAACGCAGCGCCGCCTCGACGTACTCGTCGGTGTCGAACGTCGTCAGCATGGCCACCACGGGAGGGTCCGGCAGTCGGCGGAGTTCGGCCAGGACGGTCAGTCCGTCCACGTCGGGCATCCGGATGTCGAGCAGGACGACATCGGGGCTCAACTCCCGTACGGCCTGGAGGGCTTGGCCGCCGGGAACCGCCGCGACGGCTCCGATGCCGTCCGAGGCGTTGAGGATGTGGGTGAAGCCGGTGCGGACGAGAGCCTCGTCGTCGACCACCAGTACACGGATCATGCGCGCTCCGCTCCTCAACTGCCTTGCGCCGTAACTGCCCTGCGTCCGAGGGGTAGCACGCCGAACGGCGCCCGCGCCCCCGGAACCGGTTCGGCTCCGGTCCGTCGTCGACACGGACCGTCCGGTCGGCCGGTGCGGTTCCGGCCGGTCGGCGGACCCGCTCCGGAAGGTTGCCGGGTGTTCTGCTGCACGCGGCCCGCGAATCCTGAGGGCATGACACACGACGCATCGCCGGCCGCGCCGGCCGCCGCGTTACCCGAGCGGCAGCCGGTCCCCTTCGACGCTCCAACGACCGGACGGCTGATCGGTGTCGACCTGGCGCGCGGACTCGCCGTCCTCGGCATGTACTCCGCGCACGTCGGCCCCGACGTCACGGTCGGCGGACCCGTCGGCTTCCTGCTGGAGACCGCCCGAGGCCGCTCCTCCGCCCTGTTCGCCGTACTCGCCGGGTTCTCGCTGATCATCATCACCGGCCGCCCCCACCCCCGGACCGGCCGCGCCGGGCGCCGGGCGATGACCCGGGTCGCGATCCGCGCCGTAGTCCTGCTGACGCTCGGCTACGCGCTGACCGCCCTGGGCACCGAGGTCGACGTGATCCTCAGCTGCTACGGCCTGCTCTTCCTGACCGTGCTCCCACTGCACCGGCTACGCGCCGCCACGCTCGCGCTCATCGCCGCCACCGGAGCACTGGCCCTGCCCCAACTCCTCTACGCCGTACGGAAGTCCATCGAGGCGGGCACCTGGTCGGACGCCGTCATCCAGGCGGACCCGCTGGCCCGGATCAGCGGCACGGACGGGGTCGTAGAGCTGCTGTTCACCGGCGACTACCCGGCCCTGACCTGGGCGCCGTTCCTGATCGCGGGCATGGCGGTGGCCCGGCTCGACCTCACCCGGCCCGGGATCCGGACCCGGCTCGCCCTGACCGGCGGCGCGCTCGCCGTGCTCGGCTACGGCGGCTCCTGGCTGGCCCTGCGCCTCGTCCCGCACGCGCTGAGCGTCATCTCGGCGGCCACGGGCGGCAGTTCGGCGTCGTCGGCCTGGTGGTCCGACACGGTCGGCACGCCCGAGAACGGCACCCCGCTCGCCTGGCTCCTGGTGGCCGCCCCGCACAGCCAGACGACCTTCTCCGTCCTCGGCAACACGGGCGTCGCGTTCGTGGTGCTCGCCCTGTGCCTGACGGTCGCCGAGCGGACGCCCCGCCTCACCCGGTCACTGGCACCCGTCTCCGCGGTCGGCACGATGGCCCTGACCGTCTACGTCCTGCACATCGTCGCCCTCTGGCTCCTGACCGATGTCCGGTACGTGGCCGTCGTCGAGGACGAGACGATGGCCGGGCTGCCGGTGCTGCTCGCCTTTATCGCGACCGCGATGCTGCTGGCCACGGTGTGGAGGCGTCGCTTCAGGCGCGGGCCGCTGGAGTACCTGCTGCACAGGGCGACCCGGCCTGCGCGTCACGTCAGGTAGCTTCCGGCGGCGGCACCCGAATGTGGTGCGCGCGCCGGGTGCCGGGTGCCTGATCGAGGTTCGTCGGTCAGGCACCCGGACGGTCCCGGCCGACGGTCACTTCTTGACGACGGACTCCACCCAGCTGATGAAGTTCGTCGTCGCGGTGCCGGTGCGCTCGGCCATGGTGTGCGCCTGGGCCCACACGGTGGCGAAGTCGACGTCGCGGATGCCGTAGTTCCGCAGGGCCAACTGCAGGTTGATCTCAGTGGTGTTGGCCGTGTCGCCCTGCATGATGCCGGTGCGGATGCGCCAGTGCCGCGCCACCTTCGACCGCCGGTAGCCGGAGAAGGCGGGCGAGAGGAAGTACAGCGGGTTGTACGCCTCGGCCCGCCACGCCATGTCCTTGCCGACGCTGTCCTTCTTGGCGAAGTCGCTGTCGTACGCGGCGGCGCCGTAGGCGGAGTTCCAGTCGGAGTACGTGGCGTACGTCGTCTCGTTCGCCTTGACGACATCACGGGTGAGCGGCGCGAAGTGCGAGGGGACGCCCAGCCCCATCGCGAAGACGCTGTTCTCGCCCTGCCCGCGGGAGTACCCGTCGAACGCGCCGACCGGCTTGTTCGCGTTCTTCTGGCTGTTGACGAAGCCTTCGAGGCCGGAGACCGTGGCGGTGTTGGTCGTGGCGTCGTAAGTGACCCACGTGCTGCCGGAGTTGAGGTAGGCGATGTAGTCGGCGACCGTCTCGTACGTCGTCGAGGTCCCCGTCTGGCCCGATCCGGGCGGACCGCCCTGGGTGGTGATGGTGTACGGGAAGGTGTTGTCCGACAGGAAGTGGTTCAGCGAGGTGGTGATCACCTCGATCAGGTGGTCGTAGTAACTGCCCGCCAGATGAACGCCGTTGCCGGACTCGGTGAGCTCCAGACGCCTGCCGTGCTCGTCGCGCAGACCCAGGCGGTTGACGTACGCGGGCCAGGCCTTGGCGAGGTCCGCCGAGTAGGCGCTGGTCCACGTGGTGGACGCGCGCGTGCCGGTCGAGGCGAACTGGCCCATGTTCCACTCGTAGGACAGGTTGGCCTCGTGCAGGTTGGTGATCGGGCACCAGGCCATGACGCCGGCGACCGCGTCGCTGAGGGGGCGCCCCTGGGCGTCCTCCATCGCGGCGCCGATCGTGCGCAGGTAGGGGTGGTACAGGGGGCTGTCGCCGGACGTGCCCGCCACGGTGTCCTGGGCGCCGCCGCCGCTCATGCCGAACAGGACGATGTCGTCCGTACTGCCGGGCAGGACGCTCTCGTTGTACCGGAGGAAGCGGACCGCGGCCTTCAGGTCGGTCACGCCCCAGGGCGCAGCGTCGGAACGGGTGCTGGTCGAGCTGTCCCGGCCGCGCAGGCCCGGCCACACGTAGACGAGCCCGGCCGCGAGGTACTGGGACACGCTGCTGTAGCTGTACGACGTGGCCGGCGCCTGCTGGGCGTAGCCGGGGGTGTTGACCGGGATCACGATCGGCGCCGTGCGTCCCGAGTACTGCCCGACGGTGCCCTTCCGGTTGAGCTTCGCGGTGTACGTGGTCCCGTCGCTGTTCGCGGCGGCCGTCAGATAGGCGCCCGGGACGTAGATCGACAGGTTCTCGTAGTCCGCCGCGGCCGGGTTCGCGACGTACACCTTGCCGAGTTGGTAGTACACGTCGTTGGTCGCGTCGTACGACCAGGCGGTGGAATCGAACTCCAGCGAGTACGCCGAGGCCGAGCCCACCGAACTGCCCGACGCCCCGCCCGCCGACGAGGTACCGGCGAAAGCCGTGCCCGCCGCGCCCTCGGCGACTCCGAACGCGGTCATGGCCGCGACGCCCGTGGCACTCCGGATGACCGTTCTACGGTTGATGTCCACCCGTGGACCTCCTTGTACTGCTGGTTGCGTGGTCACAGCCGTACACACCCCACCGCGTTGGCGACTCCGCGCGGGCAGGTTGGGTTGTGCGGCTCGGTCGCGTCCCAGACTGTCGGTCGAGGCCCGGAATTGTTAACAATTTCGATGATAATTTTGTTAGAAGACTGACCGCGAGGTGTCTGCGTGGCACGGGAGGCCATGAAGGAGGAGGCGCGCGCTCGGCGCCGCCACCGCATCCACTGAACGAAAAAGCCGTCTGCCTCACTGATGCCGGCCGGACCTCTTCGACCGGCCCCCCATCACCACGTCATCCGGCCATGCCGGTGACAACTACCGGACCTCGGCACAACGGCGGCGGGACCCGCAATTGACCGAGTGGGTCACCATGCTCGTCGGCCTTCAGGGCAAGCTCGTCGTTGTCGCCGCACCGCCAGTCCGGTCGCGGCCGCCCCCAACCCCTGATCGGGGGTGGGGACGACCACGGGTGGTTCAGCGCGACTCAGCCGTCGCCGCGGTAGAAGGTGACGCTGTGGCAAGTTCCCTGACGTGCTTGACCCAGGCCGCCGAAACGCTCGCCGGGACCTTCGTCGTCAGGCCTCCGTCCTTGGTGAACGCGAGCCCCCGGTTGTACGCACCGCCGCCACACCCGTCGGACTGGCGCGAGAGCTTCACGTCGGTGGTGGCGTCGATGAGGGGGCTGTCGGTGCCCTTCCGGGTGACTCGGAAGCGGAGCTGGGAGGCGTCCGGGTCCACGTCGTCCGGCAGCGGGAGGTTCACCTTTGTGATCTCCTCCTCCTCCAGCTCGCCCTTCGCGCACTTGCCCCGCGTGCACAGCTCGTAGGAAGCGCCCGCGAGGCCGTCGTAGCCCTCGTGCAGGAACATCACACCGACACCGGACACGACGCCGACGCCGGCGCAGGGCGTCGGGCTGCCGCAGGCGGACACGGCCGCGAGCAGGGCGGACACGCCGACGAGCACGCGCAGTCGCATCACAGGCCTCACCATTTCTTGACACCTCCCGGAAGCGCCTTCTCGGCCAGCGCGATGTCGGCGAAGACTACGGTGCACTTGCCGTCCCAGGCATCGCTGCACTCGCCGTCGTCGGTGCGGGTAGCGCAACCCCCGGCCGAGATGGTCCCCTTCGCGTACACGGAGCCGTTCGACTTCACGGTGTAGACCGGGCCTCCGGAGTCCGCGCTGATCACGCAGCTCCCGGAGTTCTTCTGGGCCACGGTCATGTTCTGGGCGACCGTTCCGTCGCCGTACTTGACCCGCTTCTTCGTCTCGGTGACCTTCCAGCCACAGACCTCGGAGGAGCGGGCGCCTCCGGTGCAGAACTTCTCGCCCTTCTTCGAGCGCGTGGTCCACCGGTTCGCGACCCGCCTCAAAACGCTTTCCTTCTTGTAGATGCGCGCCGACACGTCGTACTTGTTGGCGATGACCTCGATCAGTGACAGGTCTCCTGAGTAGTAGTTCTGCCCCGAGAGCTTGGTCGAGCCCCTGCCGTTCCCCCAGTTGTCGTGGTCGACGAACCCCACGGTGACCGTGTTGTCGGCACCCGTTTTGTCCCAGCTGTTCATGTATCCGTCGGCATACGTGCAGTGCCCGGCACTGACGATGTACGGGTTGCCCCTGTACGTCCAGGCGAAGCCGGTGGTGCACGCCTTGATCTTGTTGGCCGCGTCACCGGCGGGCCAGTGGGACTCATAGCCGGCTCCCCCTTGAAGGGGTTCTTGTCGCTCCACCGGTCCGCCGTCGCCTCGAGCTGCGTGACCCCGGGGTTGACCCGGACCGTGACCGCGTCGGTGCCGTACCGCTGACCGAGCCGGTCCGCGAGGCCGTCGTCCTGAGCCGCGATCTCGACCACGACCTTGTTGGTCTCGGCGTCGACTTCCGCCGTGGCGAGAGCTGTGGCGCCGGTGATGTCGTCCTCGTCGAGGAGGAGGATCTCGTCGGCGATGGAGTCGAGTTCCGCCTGACTGTGGCTGACGACCTCGGTGGTGGGGACCACGGTGGCGTCGGTGGTCGTGATGGTGTCCGCCACGTCGCCCTTGGTCGTGGTGGTGCCGTCGGCGGCCTCCGTCGTGTCCTCCGTGGCGCCGCCGTCACTGCCCTGGCCGACGGGAACATCCGTCAGGGAGATGGCCGCCGTCGCGTCGGTCTTCGCGTCCGTGTCCGTGACGGGGGGCGACGATCTTGCCGGTGTCCTGGTCGAGGTAGGGCGGAGCGAGCTCGTCGGGTGACGTCTCGGCGCGCTCCTCGGCCGCCTCCAGGGCGTACGACTGCACCGTGGTCGGCGAGGACAGGCTGTCCAGGTCGGTTCCCTCGGTGGTGACCTCGACCCGGTTCAGCTGGACGGTGACGGAGTCCGAGGGTGCCGGTGAGTTGGCGCCCGTGAAGGTTGCCCGCAGCTGGAGGTCTCCGTCGTCGGTCAGAGCGCCGGCGTCCCAGGTGAGTTCCGGTGTGACGCCGCCGGTCAGGGCGACCGGCCAGGTGACCGCGCTGCTGTCGGAGCTCAGGGTGACGGCGGAGGCGGGGATGTCCGACCACGTGCCGCTCTCGCTGCGCCGGTACTGGAAGGTGGCACCCGTCAGGTCGGCGGGCCCGGCGGCTGTGAGGGTGACGGCGTGGCCGACCTCCTCGCCGTTGAGCGGTGCGGTGAGCCCGGCGCTGCCCACGTGGAAGGTGTAGCCGGTGGCGGCGGAGGTGTTGCCCGCCTTGTCGGTGGCGGTGACGGTCAGCTTGTGGCTGCCCTCGCTCGTCGGGGTCAGGTCGATCGCTGTCGCCGCTCCGGACGCGGTGACCGTGGTGGCCGTCGCCCCGTCGAGGGAGTAGGCGAAGCCGGCCAGGCCCTTGTCCGTGAACGTCAGCGTGAACTCCCCTGTGTCGCCCGCGTCGCCCGCCCAGGAGTCGTCGGGGAAGTCCGGCGAGGACACGGTGGGTGTTGCGGGCGCGGTGGTGTCGACGGTGACGCGGTAGTGGGCCGTGGGTCCCCAGGTCCCGGCGGAGTTGACCGCCCGCACGTGCAGGTACCAGGTGCCTTCCGTGAATGTGCCGCTGTAGCTCGCAGTGGTGCTGTCCGAGACGGTGTCCGGGACGGTGGTGGCGGTGGAGTCCACGATGCAGCTGTAACCGGACGCGGTGGCGGAGGTCGTCCAGGCGGCCTTGAAGCCGGTCGCCTTGTAGGCGGCGGACTGGTCGGGGTGGGTGGTGGACGTGACCGTCGGCAACAGCGCCAGTGTCGAGTCGACGGTGAACGCGTAATGGGCGGCGGAACCGGACCAGTTGCCGGCTTTGTCCTTGGCCCGCACGTGCAGGTACCGGGCGCCGTCGGCGCTCACCGTGGTGCTGTACGAGGCTGCGGCTTGGGTGCTGCTGGTGGCGGGCAGTGTCGAGCTGTTCTGATCGACGGGGCAAGGCCACTGGGCTGACGCACCCATGGAAACAAGGTTTTGGAATAGAAAAAGACCCAGGTCAGATGGTGTCCGACCTGGACCTTGACTGAGCCCCCTGTCGGATTCGAACCGACGACGCATTACAAGACCATGAGCGGTCATGCTCTCCAGTGCCGCGCCATGCTGCCGAGTGATGTTCAGCCTGATCAGAGCATGTACGGCCGGTTGTCCTGTGCCGCCTCGTTTCACGTCGTCCGAAGGCGACCGGCCACCGGGCGGCCACCGCGAGCGCAACTGTCGCGAGCACTGCCGCATTCCCGTACCCGCCACGTCAGTTGTGGCGGGCCCACAAGTCTCGGAGGATGCGCCCTCCGGCGCTCGGCCTACGAAACTTGCAGGGAAGCGTCATCGACCGTGACAGCAGCAGCTCCAAGTCTCCTTAGAGGGCGGTACGCGAGTTGATGTCCGGTTCGGGACTGCGGGTTGAGTGAGGTTGGCGGGTCGGGTGTTCGCGTCGGGGGGCAGGGGCCGAGCCGGTCGAACATGCCCGCCGATCCGGAGTGAGTCCGGGCGGCAAGCCCGTCGAGGCGTTGTGGCACCATCCCGGTTGTGGATGACCGTACGCATGATGTGGATTGGTCCGGCATATTCCATGCCGCGGGTCCCGCCGCCGACACGCCGCGGCATCTGGCCGCTCTCCTCGGCGACGATGCGCGGGCTTTCGTCGACGGGTATTCGCACCTGTGGTCGGCGACGCTTCGTCGCGAGGGGAAGGCCTGGCCTGCGACGGCGCCCACCGCTCTGCTTGTCGCCGAACTCCTGGACAATCCGCTGCTGGGGCCGGACGATCCCTCGCTGCGCGATGCCATGCTCGCCTATCTATACGAGGTCGGCGTCGCCGCCGACCTCGGCGACCGGGCTGTGCAGATCCGTGCGCAAGTCCAGGACTGCGAACCGGAGCTGCAGGGCTGGACTGCCGAATACCTGTCGGCCGATGCGGACGGCAGGGCCCGGAAATGGCAGGACGGCACGGGGCTGGGCGAACTCGTCCTCGATCAAGCGGCGCTTGCCTGCTTCGACCTGGTTCCCGAGCTCCTGCGGCGAGCACTGCCGTACCTCGCCTCGGAACGCGCCAGGCGCAGGACATGCGCCGCAGCAGCTGTCGGGTCACTGGCGCGGCATCCCGCAGCCGCCGCGCAGCGTCGGGAGCTGCTGAAACAGATGACGTCGATGGCCCAAGCTGCCGATTCCTCATACGACCTGGCGACGTTCTTGATCGCCATCGGCCACCTCGGCGGCGACACGCGGCCCTGGCTGACTGATCCGCATGCGGGCGTTCGGGTCTGTGCGGCCCTAACGCCCGGCCTTGCCGACGACGACACAGCGAACCAGGTGCTGATGGAACTGGCGCGGTCGCCGCAAACCTTCGGCAAGTCGTTCGGCGACATGGCTCCACCTTTTCAGCTCCAGTCCAAGTCGTACTGGGACCCGCTGACAGGACCGCGCGCGAGCTGATGCTCGGCGTCCACGAGGAGGCTACGGTCGCGGCAGGGTGAACAGCCCCTGCTCGATCTCGGCGAGGATTCCACGGTCGGCGAGCCGCTTGAGCTTCAGACGGACGTTGTTGATGTTGCTGGGCGCGATCTCCACGTCTATCGCTTCGCACACCGCCCGCGCCCGCAGCGGGGCATCGGCCGCGGCGAACACCGCCAGGATCTGCTGGTAGGCCGGATGGTCCGGCAGCTTTGGTGCCGGCGGCGCGGGCGGCTGCGGATCGGGCAGTTCCAGCAGCGTCTTGCGGGTGATCCGGACTTCCTCGGTGGCTCTGCAGAGTTCGTCCAGCCGTGCGGTCAGCTGCGCGATCTGCTCCCTCGTCGCGTCGGCTTGCGCGGTGATCTCCCGTTCCCGCTCCTCCAGCCGCACCAGCACCGCCCCGAGGGGCTGCTCTCCGCCGGTCATGTGCTGCGCCAGGCCGCAGTGGTGACCCCGGTCAGCCGGCGCAGTATCACCGCGGTCATCGCCCAGTACACCCGCGACTCCGAACTGCGCGGCAGGTGCTCGTAGTCGCGCACCAGCCCGCGGTGCAGCATCAAGATCCCGTAGGCGCGCTCCACGATCCACCGCTTGGGGATCGGCACGAACCCGGTCTGGCCCGGGTTGCGCCCGACGATCTCCACCTCGATGCCCACCGTCTGGCCGTGGGCGACGACGGCGTTCTTGAAGCCCTGGTCGACCAGGGCCTTCTGGACGATGTCGGTGTCGGCGGCGACCTTGTCCAGCAGCGCGATGCCGGCGGCGTTGTCGTGCACGGACGCGGCGAGCACCACCACCGCGATCACCAGGCCCAACACGTCAACGGCCAGGCCGCGCTTGCGCCCCGGCACTTTTTTTGCCGCATCACGCCCCGTCGACTCCGCGGGCACCCCGGCCGCGGCATGCACGCTCTGGGTGTCGAGCACCACCAGGCTCGGGTCCGCCTTCCGCCGCGCCTTCTCCCGCACCTGCCAGCGCAGCAGGTCGTGAATGGTCTGGTCGGTGCCGTCGTCGTGCCACTTAGTGAAGTAGTACATCACCGCGCCGCGCGGCGGCAGGTCGTGCGGAAGCAGGTCCCACTGACATCCGGTGCGGCCCTGTTAGAGGAGCGCGTTGACGATCTCCCGCATCTCGTACCGGCCCTGATGGCCGCTCACCGAGCGGTGCGCGGCCTTCCACGCTGCGATCACCGGCTCAACCAGCGCCCACTGCTCGTCGGACAGGTCGGTCTTGTAGGGCTTGCGCTCGCTCACAGCATTCAGCCCAGCACGCCCGAGCCCGCCGACCGGCCGGGATACCGCAGCACCACACAATCAGGTGACGACAAATCACCTACCAACTCGCATACCACCCTCTCAGGCCGAGGTTGGGAAAGGCCCACTCGCTCCGCTTCGCCAGACCGTAGCCGCTACTCCTCGGAGGCATAGTCCCTGAGGGCGAAATCAGATTTCCGACACGTCACATCTCGGCCGTTCTGCGGAGTCGGCAGTGAGGCAACATCCATCGCCGCCGATTTGTGCGGCCTCGCGCGGAATAAGAATCGCGTGCGCACGGGAGTGATTTGACGCTGTCGCCAGCAGGACGGCCGCGAAAGTAGTCGGATCGATTCCGTCGAACAGCTCTTCCGGCCCGAAGGGATCTTGCTCCAGGAGTTGTCGGGTGGCGCTCTCGGCCGGTCAGCGACGCTTCGCCTTCTTCCTAACCCGGTCGATCAACTTGGCGTCGAAGTAGGCAAATCGCTCCTGGTCGTTGTCCACTCCTTCGAGAATGTAGCGAGCCAACATCGCATGACCGGTCGCGTACTCCTGGTAGAGCGTCCAAATGCCCTCGCGGGCCGCGATCTGACAGTCGATGTCGATTTCAGGCGCACCGGCCTCCGCCTCGGTCCAGTGGGACTCCCCCGCAACACATGCAAGAAGGTGTTCGAGCAGTTCCAGACGCACAGGCTCGGAAAGGTCCTCCTGCAAGGCAGCAATGATCATCGAAGTTACGGGGACCGCCACTTCGAACAGGAGCGACTGGATGTTGATATGCCCCTCAAGCGTGGCTTCCGCGATCTCGCTCGGTGTACCAGCCTCCAGTAGCCTGGCGAACGTCTCGGGTATGTGGGCACCCGTCTTGCTGCACCCGCACCGCAGGGACGACCAGTCAACGCGCTCGGCCTGGATCAAAGACGGCCTGTTACTCACGCGTGCCCCCCGGGGACTACTTTCCTCACCGTGACGCTGTGGAGTATACGAGCCACGACGATCACCTCTTGTCCCATGGGCCTGGGCTGTCGTACCAGGCACCGGGCTCAACGTCTTCGGGCGTGAGGAAGGTCTGGCAGTTCGGGCAAATCGGCTTCTCGTCCCAGCCTCCCACCTTCGGATTCCAGTACAACGCCCGTGTCAGCATCACCAGGTTCGCGTCGCCACCGAGCGCATTGATCACATTTCCCTCTGCACAGTAGCCGCAGCCTGAGGAAGCTACAGCGATTTCACCTGTTTCCGCGTTGTAGCCTGCGGTCCATGTCTTCAGCAGGGTGCTCCGGTTGACGGGTATCCCATCGCGATCGGGGAATAGCGTCCGGTCCGCCACCCGGTCCCGCATGTTCCGGGCCCCTGCGAGACCATCCTCAAGGGTCGTACCCCGTGGCAGACGGCTCTTGTTGACAGTCGCTGCCGACGACGCCTTGGAACCGATGGGGCCGTTCCGGACGGGCGCGCGTGAGTCCCGTGCCGACGGCTTGGTCCCCGAAGCCCCGGTGCTCGGTGAACTCGGCTTGGCGGCTGCCGCCTCGGCCTCCTCAGAGTGCGCCTGAGCGTTCGCCCGCTTGATCGCCGCCATGTCCGCGATGTCGGCCGCCGCGTTTTCCGTCGCCTCGGCGCCCGCCCCCGCCGCAGCGGCCGCGTCGCCGCCGACAGCGCCCTCGGCCGCGCCCCTGAGGTCTCCCGCACCGCCCTCCACTCCCCTCTCCGTGAGCCCGGCGGCACCGCCTCCGGACTCGCCGCCCGAATACACGCCGCCGGCCACAGCGCAGGACGCCTCGTGCGACGGGCCACCTCCGCTGATCCAGAACTCGCAGTTGGCGAAGTCGAAGGGCACCAGCAGGACGGAGTCCAGCAGGTTCGGGGAGACCTTGTCGTCCTGGTTCGCTTGGGGCAGTTGCTGTGCCGCCGCGACGGTCGAGGAGGAATCCGTGTCACCGCTGGAGGTGGTGGTCGGCGGAGACCCCGGTGACGGCGACGGAGTCTTGGGCTTGGACTTGGACTTGGACTTGCAGGTGAATCCCGCCGCGCACGTATTGGACGGTGAATTCGCCCAGTCGTCGTACCCCGTCGGATCCGAACCGCTCGCCGGATTGTCCGCCGCGTAGGTATATCCGCCCATCTGGTTCGGATCGCCCGCCTGGAAGAGCGGGTCGGCGGTGAGGAACCGCCCCAGCGTCGGGTCGTAGTTCCGCGCCCCCAGCAGATCCAGCCCGGTCACCGAATCGCTCGGTTTCCCCAGGAAGCCGTGGTTCTCGTCCCCCGCCACCCACGTCGACGGAGCCGTGCCGCGCGGATTGCCGTACGGGTCGTAGTACCGGCGGGTCACCGCGAGGGTGGTCGCGTCGACGGCCGTGGTCGCCGTGCCCTGTGAGGTGGCTACCTGGTAGGTGACGCTGCCGCTGCTGGAGCGGGTGACCTGGGTGCCGTCCGGCCCGGCGTAATAGCGCAGGGCCGTGCATGTCTTCGCCGCCACGTCCAGCGTCAACTGCTCGGCGCCGCCGAAGAGATAGAGGACGCGGGTCTTGTCGGTGCCACCGATGGTCGCCGTCTGTTCCAGCAGGTTGCCGTCGGCGTCGTAGAGGTACTTACTCGTACGGCTTGTCGTCCCGGACGGGGTCGAGACCGTCGCCGTCCGGCCCTCGGCGTCGTATGTGAAGGTCTGCGTCTGGCCGGCCGGCAGCGCGCCGGACGTGATCGTCGACCAGGTCTGGCCCTTGCCACCGCAGGTGGTCAGGGTCAGTTGGGTGCCCTTGGTGGCGCTGGCGCTCGGGTCGGTCAGGCACAGGGTGCTCTTGGCCGCGTTGACCAGTGTGCCGGTCGACGTCACACGCCACTTCTGGGTCGCGTCGGTCGAGCAGGTGTCCATCACCACGCCCGTGCCGGAGGCCGTCGCGTTGCCCGCGGTGTCCAGGCACAGGTTCGCCGCGGTCACCGTGCCATCGGTGTTGACCGTCCACTTCTGTGCCGCTGCCGTCGAACTGCACGTGTTCACCTCGACCTTGACGCCCGAGCCCGTCTCCTCCACGCACAGCTTTCCGCCGCCGGTGAGGGTGAAGCCGGTCGTCAGCGGGCCCGTGGTCTTCGTGGCCCGGCTGACCGTGTTGCCCGCGTTCTTCCCGGCCGTGTCCGTGTACGACGGGGTCTGCGTGGCCGTACCCGTGCCCGGGTTGCTGATCGTGGTCGCGCCCGCCTGGTCGGGGTGGGCGGCGGAGGCGGTTCCGTCCGCACCCGCGTACGAGGTCGACTGGGTCGTGTCCGCGAGTGCGTTTCCGGTGGTGTCGTGGTTCACCGTGCCGGTGCGGTCTCCGAGCAGGTCGTAGGTGTACGTCTGCCAGTACGGCGCGGGTCCGCCCACCGTCTTCGTCTTCACCGGGGCCGCGCTGGTCTGCACGGAGGCCGAGTTGCATCCGCCCACGGCGCCCACCGGTGCGGTGCCGGAGTCGGTGATGCCGGCGGTGTCGGTCCAGGCTGCGGTCAGCCGCTGGAAGGAGTCGTAGGCGAAGCACTGGGTGTCGTGGGTGGTGTTGTCCTGGAGGTCGTCCGTCGCGGTGAGCTCGCCGGCCTGGTTGTAGCGGTAGTTGACGACGTCCAGGGCCGTGGTCGACGTCTGCACCATGCTGCTGGTCTGCGTGGTGGCGCCGGTCGTCGCGTCGTACTGGGCGAAGGTCGCGAGCTCCTTGCCCGTGGAGCCGTAGTTGGTCTGCAGGACCCGGCCGAAGGGGTCGTGGACCGTGCCGTCCAGGTACGAGGGCGTGTTGGCCGCGTTGATGTAGCCGCCGAAGCCGTCCAACGCGCCCTGCAGGGTGTAGCCGTAGCCGACGCGCTCGGCCGGGAGGCCGCCGTCCGCCTGGTACTGGGTGGTGGCCAGCAGACCGGTGTTCGGCGTGTACGTCGACGACAGCGAGTACGTGATCGTGCCGCCCGCGCTGCCCGCCCTGCCGGGGAAACCGTCGGCGGACGGGACCGTGAGAGTCGAACCGAGCGGCTGGTAGGCCGTGTTGTAGCCGGTGATCGCCTCGGTGTACGCGCTGCCGCTTGCGCCACCGACATAGCGGGTCGAGGAGGTCGGGTAGCCCTTGGCGAGCGTGTCGTAGACCCGGGAGGTCTGTTGCTTGGCCGGGTCGGGCGTGGCCGACCAGGGGGCCGCGTACTCCGCCGTGACGCGGCTGTCCCAGTCGTACGCGTACGACAGCACCTGGCCGCGCGGGTCGGTGGTCTGGAGCAGGTTGCCGAGCACGTCGTACTTGTCGAACGTCGTCGTGCCGGTGTTGGGGTCGGTCTGGGAGGTCGGCTCGCCCATCAGGTCGTAGTGGTAGGACCAGGTGTTGCCCGCGCTGTCGTTGACCGTGTCGAGCTGGCCGGCGGGCGTGTAGGTGTAACGGGTGGCGGCGTCGGCGGCCGGGACCGCGCCTGCCGTGCCCTGCTTCCACAGGACCGTGCTGCCGTCGCCGCCGACGACGGCGAGCGTCGAGTCGGCGCGGACCTGGAGCGTCGCACCCGTGGTCGCGGTCAGGCCGCTGTTCCACTTCGAGGCGCCGGCTGCGGTGAGGACGGCGAGGTTGCCGTCGGTACCGAACTGGGCGTATGCGCCCGGGTTTCCGCTCGTGCTGCTGGACCAGAGGGTCTTGCCGCTGCCGAGCGCCGTGAGGACCAGATTGCCGTCGGCCTGCATGGTCAGGCGCACGCTGTTGGAGGTCAGCGAGGTGCCCGACGGGATGATGCTGCCGCCCTTGAGCGTGACCGTGGCGCCGGTGTTCTTCACCACCGACTTCACGGTCTGGCCGAGTGCGTTGGTGTAGGACGCGGTCGAGGAGGCGCCGGCCGGCGGGGTCGTGTCCGTCTCGTCGGCGCCGGGGTAGGCCGTGCTCGTGCCCCACTGCTTGACGGCCTGGTGCCACAGGGTGCTCCCGGTGGCGCGGCCCTGGCCGTCGTACGTCGTCGTGGTCTCGGCGGGGATCTCGTTCTCGTTGGCCGCGTACAGGGTGGCGGACGGGGAGTGGTCCGGCTCCGAGTAGGGGGCGTACGAGGCGCTCGGCCGGCCGTGGGAGTCGTAGAACGTGTCGGAGATGATCCGGCCGGTGTCGGAGTCGCCGTCCGCGGTCGTCTGGACCTGACGGGGCTGGAGCATCCCGTCGTAGATGCTGGTCGACGTCGAGTAGGTGCCGTCCTCGCGCAGGGTGCGGGTGGTGACGGACGACGGGTCGCCGGGCTGGGTGATCGTGCCGCCGGGGGCGGGGACCGCACCGGGGTTCACGGAGTACGCGAACGTCATGTCCGCGCTCTGTGTCGCCTTGTCGCGTCCGGGCAGCCAGACCGCGGTGCGGCGGCCGAGGGCGTCGTAAGTGATGTCCGTGACGCGGTTGTTGGCGTCGACGTTCTCGACGGGCACCCCACGCAGCAGGTCGAGGGTGGACGTGACTTTCCACTGCTGCTGGTTGGTGGAGACGATGCTCGTCGGGTTGGTGTTGCCGCCCGCACTGTTCCACTTGGGCAGGTAGTCGGTGTGGGTGCCCTGGCCCGTCGTGTCGAGGGAGTCGGTGACGCGGCCCGCGGCGTCGTAGGAAATGCCGCTGGTGGTGCGCCAGTTCTCGGTGCCGTCGGTGGCGAAGCCGGTGCCGACCTGGGTGCCGGTGACGCGCGGGTGGGTGACCGTGCCATAGGCGCCGAGGGCGCTGACGGAACCGTCGCCGTCGTAGTAGACCTTCTTGTCGGAGAGCAGGGTATCGGTGCCGGGCTTGGTGCCGCAGGGGCCGGAGACCGCGGTGATGCGGTCCGGGTAGGCGAGCAGCATGGTGTTGTCGGCCGACGAGGAAGGCGCCGCGTAATCCGTGGTGGCACATTTCTCCTGCGCCGCCACGGAGACGTCGCCGTGCGCGTCGACGGACTGCACCCGGCCCTGGTCGTCGTAGCCGGTGTCGGTGCGGGTGTGCCGCCAGGTGCCGTCGGCGAGCAGGGAATAGCCATGCGACTGGGTGGACTTGATCCGGCGGGCGGCGAGGTCGGGCAGGGTGGCCTTGTCCGGCGCGGTCTCCCCCGGGTGGTCCTCCTGGGTCCAGGCCGTCCACGAGGTGCGGCCGGTGTGTGCCGTGGTGGTGAAGGTGAACGGTCCGTTGACGGTGGAGGCGTTCACCGTGCCGCCGGAGGCGGTGTACGTGTCCGACTGCAGTGCGGTGCCCGCGAGTTGGTCGGCGTCGGTGACGCTCAGCACGGTGTTGCCGCCGACCTTGGCGTCCACGGTGACCGAGTGGCGGGTGCCGTCGGCCTTGTAGTCGCCGTCCATGCCCTGCAGATAGGTGGTGGTCTGCTGGGTGACCGGCTCGGGTGCCTTGCCGGTGCGCACGGTGACCGTGCGGAAGCCGCGGAACTCATCCCAGGTGCGGTACTGGTCGTCGGTCAGGTCGGAGTCGTCGCGATGCCATGCGGCGCCCGAGTAGGCGTATGTGGAGACGTGTGCCTCGGAGCCGGCCGGGATCTTCGAGGCGTCGGGGGTGTACTGGCCGGCGATGGTGAGGTCGGCGACGGTGACGCTGTGGACGGTCGTCTTGTTGAACCAGTCGGCGATCGGCTTGGAGGCGCCGGGCACCGTCCAGTACGCGGGATAGCAGGAGTTGGTGTTGGAGTCGGCCGACTTGATGTCGAGCGACTTGCCCGCGCACGGGTTCTGGTTGTACTCGACGGTGATCGACTCGCCGGTCTCCGTCTGCACGTTGGAGATCCGCGGCCGGTACAGCGGTGGGGCGGACGGGGAGTCGTCGTCGACCCGGTTGTCGATCTCGGTGCCGGTGAAGGAGACCTGGTTCAGCGCGAGGTCGCTGTTGCCGTTGCCGTAGGTGCCCTTGCCGGTGTGCCGGATGGACTGGAGCCACAGAACGGCCTGGAGCGAGCCGGCGTCCTTGGGGTCGACAGTGGTGCCGCTGACCGGGTCGACGGCGCCGCCCGCGTCGGAGTACACCTGCCCCAGGTCGTAGCTGTCGACCGGGACCGGCTTGTCGGTGTCGCTGTCCTTGACGTGGACCTTGGTGGTGATGTTGTCCAGGCGTGTGGTCGACCAGAACGTCGGCGAGGAGACGACGCAGACATCCGTCGGCACCTTGGTGGCGTCGTCGGGCAGTTTGGTCTTGTCGGTCGCGTCGCAGTGCAGGTCCCAGGGGACGTCCGGCCAGTGCGGTGCGGTGTTGTCGTCCAGATTCCCGGCCGAGCAGTCGGTGAAGGCGGACGTCGTCTGGCAGCGCTGCTTGGAGGCGAAGGCCACCTGCGCGGACGGGGTACGGCCGGCCTGCTCGTCATCGAGGGTGTAGCCGTAGGAGATCGAGGTGAGCGTGCCGCCGTGAGTGTACGAGGTGAGGGTGCCGGTGTCGTCCGTGTCGTCGGTCGCGGCCGCCTGGCCACCGCCGAGGTCGTAGTAGCCGGTCTCGGTCGAGTAGTCGTAGCGCTGGACAAAGCCGTTCGGGGAGACGACGAAGTCCAGGTTCCAGCGCCAGCCCTCGGGCTTGTCGCAGCGGGACTTCTTGCCGTCGGCGTCGCTGTGGCACGGGTCGGAGGACCGCGGGTGCAGGACGGGGACGCCCCAGGCCGCGTGCGTGGAGTCGTCGCCGGAGTCCGACGAGGCGAGCCCCTTGGTGCCGGGGCCGGTCGGTGAGTGGTCGGCACCGAAGTAGGCGGCGGTGCCGTCAGTGGTCAGGACGCGGAAGTAGGTTCCGTCGTACAGGCCGTTGGCGGCCCCGGACAGTTCCTGTACGACAGTGCCGTCGTCGCCCTGGAGCTTGAACTCCCTTATCTCACCGGGCAGTCCAGAGGAGGTGGTCGGGACCAGGACACCGGAGTGCGAGCCGAAGGAGACGGTCGCGTTGGCGCCGCCCCAACACTCGTCACCGGAGCCCTTGAGGATCTCCTTGCCGTCGGAATCGAGGAGTGAACCGCAGGAGCGGTACGACCGCTCCACGAAACCCGGCTGGTAGCTCCAGCCGTCACCGATCCACGACGCCTGCGAGTTGCGGGCCGAGGTCTCACCGTCCACGGACTGCGAGTCGTACGACAGCTCCACCGAGGGGCCGGTGTCCCCGACCCCGGCCGGCAGGTCGATGGGGTAGGAGTACGAGTAGGCGCCTGTGCCGGAGGCCTGCCAACTACCCGCCGGAGTCAGCGAGGTCGCCGAGTAGTCGCCCTGCGAACCCCGGCTGCCGGAGGTGACGGCGATCGCCGAGTCCGCGGTGGTGGTCGCGGTGAGCTGGTTCGCGGTGGCACGGTTGACGGACTTCAGAGGTGTGCGGGTGCGGCATTCGGCGCGCTGCGGAGTCGTCAGGGCACAGGCGGGGAGGCGGGTGAGGGTGAGTCGGGCTCCGTAGCCGCCGCCGTAGGCCTTGGCCACGGACGAGTAGTCGACGACCACGCTGACCTTGGCGGTATCGGACGTGGCCCTGTCCAGTCCGACCAAGAGGCCGGTGTCGGCTCCGGCCCGCAACGCCTGGGTGCGGGAGGCGAGTCGGACGCGGACCTGCTCGGACTTCGCCTGCGGAGACTTCGCCTTTCCGGACGACGCCACCCACACGGGCAGCGAACCCGCCCTGGCCGGCTCGGCCTTGAGGGCGACGGTATGTGAACCAGCCTGTGGCGAGGCGGCCTTGACCGCCTGGTAGCGAGTCAGCGCACGGTAGCCACGGGGGTGAGCGATCGTCGGGCGGGTCAGTTCGTGGTCACCCACGGCGGGTGTCGCCGGCAGCGGCTTCGGCTTCCAGATGTCACCGTCGAAGACGTAAGGCCCGACGCCGTTCTGCGCGACCGCGCCCGTCACCAAGAGCGCCATCACGGCCAGCAGAGCGGAGACGAGCGTCAGCGTTCTTCGCACACCCACGTGTGACCTACCCCCGAATGAAACGGCCTTGGTGGCCCGTTGACTGAAAGGTCACGTGGTCGGCGTGATCCAGGTTGGGAGGTTAAGAACGACCTTGACCGAATCTCAACACTTTTTGCCGATGCCATGACAATGTTGTGATTTCCCTTGACGTTTCCTGTGTACGTTTTGTGCCGGGGGAGCGAACATCACTGCCGCACGCCGTCGCCGACGTCCTGACCCGTCGTCCGGCGAGCCGTTCACTGGCGCGGATGGTCGCAGATCTCGTGTCTGCCCTGTCCGTCGTGCGAAGGAGTTGTTCCGTGCTGCCGTCATCCGCCCGAAGACTGGCGCTGTTCCCGGCGCTCGGCGCACTGCTGCTCACGGCGCTGGCCGTTCCGACGGCAGCGCTCGCCGACGGCGAACCCGCCGACACCGCCGACCCGTTGCTCGCCGCACAGGCCCAGGCGGTCTCCGACGGCACCTCCGTACCGGTCGACGCGCTGACCAGTCAGACAGACACGGTGGTGGCCAATCCGGACGGTTCGTTCACGACGACCTCGGCCGTCCTGCCGGTCCGCGTGCGGCAGGACGGCGCCTGGGTTCCGGTGGATGCCACGCTCACCGCCGGCGCCGATGGCGCTTACTCCCCCAGGGCCACACCCAGCGGCGTACGCCTGTCCGGTGGAGGCACCGGCCCGCTGGCCACGCTCACCGACCCCGCCGGGCACAGCATGAGCCTGACCATGCCCTTCGCCCTACCCGCCCCGCAGGTCAGCGGTGACACAGCGCTCTACGCGTCCGTGCTGCCCGGGGTCGACCTGTCGGTGTCGGTCACGGACCAGGGCGGCTTCAGCGACGTGCTGATCGTCCACGACGCGCAGGCGGCGGCCGACCCACGGGTCCGACGGCTCGCTGTATCCACGGACACCGACGGCCTGGATCTGTCCGCCACCGGGGCAGGCGGCATGACGGTGACCGCCCCCGACGGCTCGGTGTCGTACACGAGTCCGCCGCCGCTGATGTGGGATTCCAGCACGCCGGCCACCACGTCCACGGCGACCACGCCGCGCTCTGCCGCAGTCCTCAAACCTGCCTCCTTCGCGGGGCTCTCCGCCGCCGATGATGAACCGACGGCTCCTGCCACCTCCTCCTCGGCGGCCGGCCCCGGCTCCGGCGCCCAGGTCGGCCAGGTCCCGATGACCACCACTTCCGACGCCATCACGCTGGCACCCGACGCCTCGGTGCTCGACGGTCCGGACACGCACTACCCCGTCTACATCGACCCCTTCGAGAACCCGGTGACCAGCAAGTCCGGCGCCTTCGACGAGGTGTACTCCAGCTCGGCCTGCTCCGACGCCCCGCAGTACAACAAGCCGCAGACCAACGGCGAGGGTGTCGGCTACCAGCAGTGGGGCGGCGCCTGCGGGGACGGCCTCGAACGGTCGTACTACGCGATCGACACCTCCGGCCTCGACCCGTCCATGAAGGTCATCAAGGCCGAGGTGAAGGTCAGCACCAGGTACGCGGCCAGCGTCGACTGCTCCCACAACCAGCCCATCACCCTGCACACCACGGGCACGATCAACGAGAACACCGACTGGGGCAATCAGCCCGGAACTCTCGACGACAACGGCTACCCGGCCGTGAAGACGACCGTGCCGAGCGGGGCGAACGGCAACAGCAGTTGCAGCAACAGCACCGCCTCCTTCCGCGTCGACGACCAGGTCCAGAAGATCGCCGACGGCAACAAGGGCACCTGGACGATCGGCCTGTTCGGCAACGAGTCCAGGACCAGTTCCAATCTCGACTACCTGCGCATGTCCCAGACACTCGCCCTGACCACCAACTTCGACATCCCCCCGGACATCCCCACCAAGGTGCACACCACACCGCCGCCGCTGGGCGCGGACGGCGACTGCGTCACCGGCAGCGCGGCCGGCTGGATCGGCGCGACGACGTACAGCGGCGCGGGCAGCAACATCCAGTTGCACTCCACCGTCACCACCCACATCTCCGGCGAGCACGCCGAAGCTCATTACCACGTCTGGGACCGCTCCGACCTCGACGCCGACGGAAACGCCGCGGACAAGGGCACGCCGGACAGCGGCATGGTCGCCTCGGGTGCGGACGCGGACGCACCGATCGGCTTCACCCTCAAGGACGGTCACGGGTACGGCTGGGACGTCTACGCCCAGGACAACTCCTCGATCAAGATGACATCGCCGATCAGCGACCACTGCTGGTTCAACACCGACTTCACGCCGCCACAGACACCGACGATCGCCGACAACCCGCACTTCCCGCCGGTCGGCAGCGGAACCGGCGACACCTACGCGGGCAGCGACGTCCACGCGGACTTCGCCGTCTCCGCGGCCGACAACACCCCGGCCGACACCTGCGCCCCGGCCGCCTGCCAGGCCAGCGGCATCGACCACTTCCTGTGGCAGCTCGACAGCCAGCCCACCATCGCCACCGGCCAACCCGCCAAGGTGACGTCCACCAGCGGCGCCACCGCCTCCGGGACCGTCACGATCAATGTCACCGACTGGGGCGTGCACACCCTGTACGTCGGCGCGGTCGACCGGGCCGGCAACCTCTCCCAGAATCCGGTGAGTTACACCTTCACCGCGCCCTGGGACCCGAAGACCAAGATCGCTCCCGGGGACATCACTGGCGACGGCAGCCCCGACCTGCTCGCCACCACAAGCAGCGGCGACCTGGAATTGGTCCCCGGCGACAGCGACCCCGCCCAGGCGCCCGTGGCGGCGCAGGACGGCCCCGTCGGCAGCAACCCGCCCGCGATCACCGGCCCGGTGATCGTCTCGACGCCGAAGGGCGCGCCCACCGGTACGTGGAGCGACTACCTGATCGCCCACCGCGGCAATCTGCACGGTGACACGCACGACGACCTGTTCGCGTACAACACCAAGACCCAGCAGTTGTACGTGGTGAAGAACGACCTCGATCCGAAGGAGGACGGCGCCTTCCCACGCACGCCCTACTCCACCTTCCCCGGCTTCGTCGGACGCCGCTACGACGTCGTCACCAAGGACGACTGCGAGGCCACCGACACCGTCCCCGCCGACCGCTGCACGAACGCGGGCTACGATCCCGCGAAGCCCTGGGACATCTCCCAACTGGTCGTCGACGGAGACGTGTACGGCAACGCCGACCACCCCGCCGTGCTCACGGTGGAGAACAACAAGCTGTGGCTGTACCAGACATACGGCGTCAACCACCTCGGCCATCCGCTGCTGCTCGGCGACGGCGACTGGTCCGGCCTGACGCTGATCGCCCCCGGCCGGGTCGGCGGCACCTTCTCGGTGGACGGTGGCGGCAACGGCAAGGTCACCGGCGGCACGCCCACGCTGTGGGCCCGCGATGACGTCTCCGGCACCGTCTACACGTTCCCGATCGACGTGGACAGCGGCACTCTCCTGCCGAAGCTGCTGCACGCCCCGGTGCGCACCCCGCTGGTCTCCGCCGTGAAGACGTCCTCCGGCGGCACGGTCTGCCTGGACGACGCGGGCGGACACACCGCCGACCACACCAAAATCCAGATCTATACCTGCAACGGCAGCCCCACCCAGCAGTGGGTCCTGCACGACGACGGCTCACTGCGCGTCCTGGGCAAGTGCCTCGACGCCACTGACGGCGGCACGGACAACGGCACCCTGCTCCAGCTCTACACGTGCAACGGCGCGGGGTCCCAGAAGTGGACGGCGAGCGCCTCCGGCAGCCTGGTCAACCCGCAGTCCGGCAAGTGCGTGGACAATCCGGGCGCGGCCACGACCAACGGCACCCAGGTCCGCCTGTACACCTGCAACGCCTCCGCCGCCCAGAACCGGACGAGCAGCGCCGCCGCGGGTTGGAACACCCACCCCGCCACGGCCCTCTCCATGATCCTGCGCAAGCGCGACTACCCGACGGTCGCCTCTCCCGGTGACGTCAACAGCGCGACCGGCGGCCCCGACGGCAAGCCCGACCTGTACACCACGGACACCGCGGGCCAGCTGACCGAATACGCGGGCGCTACGCCGTCCGGCACAACCGCCACCTTCGCCGACCCCGCATCACTCGGCACCGTCACCGACACGGCCACCCACCGCTGGAACCTCGCCGACGGTACGGGCACGACCGCGGCCGACCCGACGGGCAACGCCCCCGCCACGCTGACCGGCGGTGCCGCCTGGACCTCCGACACCGACCGGGGCACAGTCCTGAACCTCAACGGCAGCACCTCGTACGCCGCGACCACCGCTACCGGCGTGAACACCGCCGGCAGCTTCACGGTCTCGGCCTGGGTGAAGCTGAACTCTCTGTCAAGCACCAACTCGACGTTCGTGTCGCAGTCCGACGACCCGGCCGTCGGCGCGGCCAACGGCTTCCAGCTCTACTACTCCTCGGCCAGCCAGGTCTGGGCTTTCGGCCGCCACGACGACGACAGCACCAGCACCGCCTTCACCGCGGTCTACGGCGCGAAGGCCGCGGCCTCGAAATGGACCCACCTCGTCGGTGTCTACGACGCCGTCGCCGGCCAACTGCTTCTCTACGTGAACGGCCACCTGTCCGCCACCAAGTCCTACACCGGCACCGACTGGAACGCCGTCGGCCCCGTCCAGTTCGGCCGCCGCCTCTTCCAGGGCACCTACGCCGAGTACGCGAACGGCCGCCTCAGCGACGTCCGCCTCTACCCGACGGCGCTGCCCCCGGCGGACGCGACGGCACCCGGCAACAGCGTGGTCGTCTCACAAATCGGGTGAGGTATGAGGCACCGATGAGCTGCAGTCGTACCTCCTGTTGGGCAGAAGACGACACTCTGCCCGGGCACGGGCCTCGCCCTTGGGCGCGGCCCCCACAGGGGAAGCGAGCAGCAGGCTGACCGCGTAATCGTCGGGGTGCCACAACAATCGCCCTCGCGTGCACGTCCGCTTACGCGGTTGACCAGGATCCGATCTGCACGGTGGCCGCACGCTCGGCCACCAAATGGCCACCGCACCGCTCCGAACAGATCGAGGCGGATCAACAGCAGGGAACAAAAAACAGTTCACGGGCTGGCACAACGAAATCACGACCGGCTGTCAATCTCGGACCTACGCATCGGGATGCGTAGCCCACAGGTGCCCGATCAGCCCTGATTCCAAGGTCAACCAAAACAAGGAACCCCAGGTCAGAGGCCTGACCTGGGGTTAACCACGGAGCCCCCTGTCGGATTCGAACCGACGACCTACGCATTACAAGTCCGGGAAGGATCTTGCCGGCTGGTTCCGGACGCTCCTTCGGTGTCCGAAACCACCAGGTCAGGACAGGTACCGCGCGGGGCTCAGTCCACGCAGTGATGGTCTCTGCCACCTCGTCCGCTCACGCATCGCTCACGCATCACGTGCCGCCGAGCAGGGGCTTCATAGCAACCACCGGAGCGACACCGACAGCCAAGGCGGCCGGTCGTGAGGAGGCCGAGTGCTCGGCCGGGTCGCGAGGGCCGTGCGCAATCCAGCGCGGTGCATCTCAGTCCCCGGACATGACCAGTGGCCTGACCGCTCGACGGGTGGCTGGCCGATAAGGCGCATCCGTTCAGGCACTCTGTGGTGCACTGGCACCTACCTGACAGCGGGCTCGGCGCCAGCCTCTCGCGTACCCGGGCCAGAGTCCTGAGGACCAGCGAGCAGCGAGGAGTCGCCATGACCGTACGCGGGCATGAAGGGCCCGGTGGGCCGACCGTTCCCACTCCCGTGAACCAGGGTGGCCAGGGCAGGGTGATGACCCTGGCGGGGACACTGGCGGCAGCGGAGACAGCGGCACCCGTGGAGTCGCTCGACGTGGTCGCGCGGATGCTCAAGGAGCACCTCGGGGCCGCGTCGGTGTCGTTCCTCATCACCGACTTCACCGGCGGCTCGGTGGTGCGGCTGGGTGCGGCGGGCAGCGTCGATACCGATGAACCCGCCCGGCGCATCACCCTGCGGGGCACCCTGTACGACGACGTGATCCGCACCCAGCGGCCGAGCGTGGAGGACAAGGGCGAGGGCGCGCTGGTGCGGGTCGTCGCGCCGGTGACCAACCGCGGGGACGCCATCGGGCTCCTCGAACTGTTCCTGCCCGCGGTACCCGACGCGGAGACCATGCGGGAGGTCGGCGAGACCGCACACGCCCTGGCGTACATCGTCATCGCGAACCGGTCCTTCACCGACGTGTACCAGTGGGGCCGCCGTACCACTCCGCTGAGCCTGGCCGCGGAGATCCAGCACCGGCTGCTCCCGGCTTCGCTGGCGTGCGAGGCCGCGCAGTTCGCCGTGGCCGGGGCGCTGGAGCCGGCCGACCACGTCGGGGGCGACACCTTCGACTACGTCATCGACCGGGACACCGTCCAGCTCTCCGTCACCGACGCCATGGGCCACGATGTCGACGCCGCGCTGCTGGCCACCCTCCTGGTGGGCGCCCTGCGCCGGGCGCGGCGGGCCGGTGCCGACCTCGCCGAACAGGCTCGCCAGGCCGACCGGGCCATGCGTGAGCACGGCCGTCACAGCTACGTCACCGGTCAGCTTCTGCGCATCAGCCTGATCGACGGCACGACCGAGTTCATCAACGCCGGGCACCCCTGGCCGCTGCGCATGCGGAACGGCGAAGTGCAGGAGATCACTCCGAAGATCGATATGCCGTTCGGCTTCCTCACCCCTCACACCTACCGGGTCCAGTCGCTGGACCTGCAGCCGGGCGACCGGCTGGTGATGCTGACCGACGGCATGCTGGAGCGCAACGCCAACAGCCTCGATCTGTCGCACCTGATCGTGCGCACCAGCGCACTGCACCCCCGTGAGGCCGCCCGCACTCTCATCGGGGCGATCGTCGACGCCAACCACGGCCACCTGCAGGACGACGCGACCGTCATGTGCCTGGACTGGCACGGCGTCGACCAGTCGGAGCGGGACGCCAACACCGGCGCCGACCTCACCGACGCCTCCGCACCGTCACGAACAAGGCGGATGAATTCCGCGCAATGACGCGACGCCTGCTCCCGCATCCCGCTGCGTCCGGTCCCCAGGCGAGGCGGCCCGGGCACCTGCCTGGCTGACCGCGTCACCGCGGGAGACGCCTGCGACGGCGGCCCAGGCGCAGGCCAAGGAGGACGAAGTCGGCGACCAGAACCACCACACCGATGACCAGCAGGTAGAAGAGGCCCTTCGCCGCCACACCGATGATGCCGAGCACGATGGCCACAAGGACCAGTAGGAGAAAGAGAGCCATCGGTGTCACCTCATCGTGGAGCACATTGGTGGGGGCATCAGCGGCGGGCGAGGCGACGTTCGCCACCCTCGCCCATTCTGTAGGCGAGGGCGTAGTGGGCGAAAACCGTCTTCTCGTCCTCCGCGAGCAGTTCGCCGTCCGTGCCGATCGAGGGTGCTTCCTTGACCTGCTTCTTGTCGTAGGCAACCTTCAGATAGCCGGGACCGACCGTCGCATCGCCCAGAGGGACGAACACCAGCCGGTGCCGGGTCGGCAGGCCGACCCTGACCGTTGCGAACGCGGGCTGGTCTGTGGCCGTGTCCACGTAGACCGCCTCCAGGACGCCGATCTTGTGCTGCTCATGGTCGACCACGTCGTGGCCCCGCCATTCCCTGATGTCTTGCGCCTCGAACACGGCAGCCCCTCTGTCGCAGGTCAGCTGAAGACCGCTGGCGTCACGTTCTCCTCCCTCCTTACCTGTCCACGGAGCGTCACACCCTTCAGAGCGGCCCGCTTGTAGGCCGGACGGCGGACGGCTTTCACGCGCGGCGCGATGCCTCTGCGACAGCCCGGCCCTTCGCGGTCCATCGCCCGGCAGCTCGGGCGATGAGCGGCGCGATCGGAAACTGTCGCGGTCAGTAGGCGGCCAGGAAGATGGCGATGTAGTGCGCGGTGAAGGCCGCCACGGTCAGGGCGTGGAACACCTCGTGGAAGCCGAACCAGCGGGGTGAGGGGTCGGGGCGCTGGAGGGCGTAGACCACCGCGCCGGCGCTGTAGAGAAGCCCGCCGACCACTATGAGGATGAGTACGGCCGCTCCCCCGGCGTGCAGGAAGTCGGGCAGGTAACGCACCGGTGCCCACCCCAGCGCGAGGTAACACGGGGTGTACAGCCAGCGCGGAGCTCCGACCCAGAAGACCCGGAACGCGATACCGGCCAATGCGCCCGCCCACACGATCCACAGCAGCAGGGACCGCTGGTCCGGCGGAAGGAGAAGCACCGCCAGGGGTGTGCAGGTGCCGGCGATGATGAGGAAGATGTTGGCGTGGTCGAGACGTCGCAGGAGTGCCTCGCCGAGCCGCCCCCAGGTGCCACGGTGGTAGATCGCGCTCGTTGCGAACAGCATGCCGGCGGTGACCGCATACACGACGCAGGCCAGGGCCGCCTGCGGAGTGCGGGCCCGACAGACGAGAACGATGCCTGCGATCAGCGAGGCCGGGACCATCGCGGCATGGAGCCAGCCACGCAGCCTCGGCTTGACCGGTTCGGCTGCCCGCTCCACGAGAGCGGCAACCGTATGACCTTTCCTTTCCGCTTTATCCTCCTCTGATCCGACGGGCGGCCGGTCTTGAGGATTCTCTGCACTCCATGAGGCGACGTGAACGTATTCGGCTTCAGCAGCGTCGCGGGACACAGCTTCTCGTCCTCCCTCGGACTCCTGGGCGCCACCAGTGATCACGGGGCCATGCTAAAAGACGGCACTCCACGCCATTCCGGGAGGCCGGTCTCGAACACCACGCCCAGTCGCAGGCATGGTGTTCCGCAGCCGTTCCCACTCCACCCTCGTTGATACTGCCGTCAACTGGGCCAGCCGAAGCCGAGTAGACCGGCTGGTCATGGGAACGATCAGGACTTCCGAACGGGCATTCCGCCCGCCTACGCGCAAGGAGCGTCGCTGCTTCCTGAGGTCCGCCCCCACGTATCCGCCCCCCTCGCAAGCCAGTTGGAGCATCGGTTGGGCCTGGCGGCTGGAGAACGCTTCCGGGCGGAACTGTGGAGGTCCTCGGGTACCGCGTATCTGCTGCCCGCCAACATCAAGGCCCTTGTGCAGCGTTCGGTGACCGGAGAGGGAACCGCCCCCTGGCCCGCCAGCTCCTCTCGGCCCGCGATCAGATGCCCCGACGAACGTCTGAACGTCTCCGTCTCCAAGCCGTACGACAGCCGCTCAGGAAGTCTGCGGCCGAGGTTGCGTCGGACCGGGATTCATTTCAACAGATCAGGGCCGCGCGGCCGTTGCTGCGCGGCCCTGATCCCCTGCACCACAGATCATGTCGACGCCCGGCACCAGAGCCGGTCCCGTGTCCGGGTGAGAGCACGGCGCGCGGCCGACGGCAGTCAGGGACGCGGCGTGCGCAATCCTTCGGGCAGGGTTGCGGGGTCAGGCCGGGTTGATGTTTTCGGCCTGGGGGCCCTTCTGGCCCTGGGTGACGTCGAACGTCACGACCTGGCCCTCCTGAAGTTCACGGAAGCCGGAGGAGTTGATCGCCGAGTAGTGCGCGAAGACGTCCGGGCCGCCGCCGTCCTGGGCGATGAAGCCGAAGCCCTTCTCCGCGTTGAACCACTTCACAGTTCCTGTAGCCATGTCTCATGCCTTCCAGTCGATGAACGCCTCCCCCTCCATGGGGAAAGCGGAGGTGATCGCCCTGGTCCCTGCGGCACAGCACAGCAAAACGCCCATGCCGGGAGCATGGGCTGGAGAATTCCGAACCACGACAGCTGACGCAGACGCTACACGCCCACACACCGCGTCACCAGAGAAAGCGATCACGCCGCACACCAGGACGGGGCGTACGGGGGTGCCCGCCGATGTCGGCGGGCCCCCGTCTCAGGCGGTGGTCGTCGGGTCCGCCGATTCGGCGGCGCGGCGGTATTCGGCGTTGATGCGCTGGGCTTCTTCGAGCTGGTCTTCGAGGATGATGATGCGGCAGGCGGCCTCGACAGAGGTGCCGTGGTCGACGAGTTCCCGGGCGCGGGCGGCGATGCGCAGCTGGTAGCGGGAGTAGCGGCGGTGGCCGCCGGCGGAGCGGAGCGGGGTGATGAGGCGGGCTTCGCCGATGGCGCGGAGGAAGCCCTGGGTGGTGCCGAGGAGTTCGGCGGCCCGGCCCATCGTGTAGGCGGGGTAGTCGTCGTCGTCGATACGGCCGAACGAGTCGTCTGCTGTCATTTGCACCTCTCTGTGGAACGCGTCGAGGGGCCTTGGTGCCATTTGGCACCAAGGCCCCGAAGGAACTGCTACACCATCTGCCGGCCTTCGTACTGCGTCGGCCCTCTGTTTCCGCAGACCCGACCGGAATACCGTCGGGGCTGCTGGGATCGCGGTTGCTTGACCGGAGACCACCTCACTATCGATGTCCTGCGGTACCCGGGTTCAAGATGTCGGCCCGGGCGATCCTGATGGCGCTCGGCTCCTCCGTTCTCCCTCTGGGATCAACTGCTTACAAGTGGGGTACTGCGCACTGCTGGTGATACGAACTGCTCAGCGGCCTGTGACAGCGCCGCTCTTCGGCAGCCAGCCCCGTCGCCCGTCCTGCGTCTGCTCTGGCTTGGAACCCCACTGCCGAACCTCCCGGTGCGCGCGTCCGCAGCCGACGCCTTCACCGAGGTGCTGCTCACTCACTTCACTGCCGGGTCCTGCGAACTGCACTTACAGGTACTGCCACTGCGGTCCTGCTCACGGCAGCCCCTGATCACTGCGGGCCACCCGGTCCGGTCGTCAGTCGCGTCACCGTCCTGCAACCGCTCTGGCTTCGCGACTCCACCACCGCACCGTCCTGCCAACTGCACCTGCGGATACTGCGCTGCCCGGCAGTTCGTGTCTGCCAGGCCCTGCTGTCTCTCTGGGCTACGAGAGAACCATAACCACGACCCCGCTCCAATGTCTACTCCAACAAACACAGATTTCCGTGCATTCGACAGAGAGGGAATCGGCCTCGAACAGTGACCGGAGCAGGAGGAGTGGCTGTCAGCGCCACAACCGTCGCCCCGCGCACGCGAAAGCGTGCGATTTTTCCTCGGAAGTCTCCAACGTCCGATCGCAGCTAGGACGCCGACATCGTGGTCCTGGTCGTCCCGGAACGCGTCACCAACGCCGTGCGCCACGGCGGCGGCACCTGCACCCTGGACCTGACCGCACACCCCGACAGCATCGAGGTGGCCGTGCACGACCGCAGCCCGCAGGCGCAGAGCATGCGCACCCCCGACCGGAACGACGGCACCGGAAGCGTCGGCTGGCCCATGGTCAACCGCCTCGCACGCACCACCGCGGTCACCCGCCGGGCGGCCGGCGGCAAGACCGTGAACGCGCCCGTCGCCCGGTGACGCCACCGCTGAAGCAGCCCGATGGCCGGCAAATACAATCTGACCCATGTCGAAGCATGACGAGCTGCTCGTTGACGTCGCCACCGTGGTGGAGTCCGGGCAGAGCAACCAGATGTCCCTGACCGTGGTCACCGGCGGCGCTGTCATCACCGGCCGGCTGGCTCCCGAAGCCGTGTGGAGGCGGAGGGTGTCGGAGGTTCTGACGGATTCCGCCCGCCTGGGAGAGTTCTCCGCCGTGTTCGACACCCCCGCAAAGGAGGACGGGCCACCCACTCATCTGCACTTCCACGTCGCCCGAATTCTTCAGGGCACGGTGGGGATCCCGGAGACGGGCGGGATGTACCGGGTCGCGATCGACGACGTCAGCGCCTGGACCGTGGGCGACTTCAGCTATTCCGACCACTGATATTCCGGCCGCCGAGGAACCACGGCGACGGGAACCCGTCGCACGCAGTGTGGGCCCGGCCGACTCGCGTCGGCCGGGCCCACTGCTGTTCAGGTGTCGGCGCGTGCCTGTCGCGTCGGTCAGGCAGACATAGGAGTGCCGAGCATCGCGGAAGCCTGCCGGAGCGAGCCGAGGATGCCTACGGGTGCGGCCTCGGGGAGGGCGCGGCAGGTGAAGCCGAGCTTGGTCATCGCCCGGCGGACTTCGTCGGCGCTGAAGTCGCGGCGGTCCTGGCGGGTGATGACCTGGCCGACCTGCTTGACGGGGTAGTGACGGCGGCCGATGATCACGGACTCACCCATGACCTGCTCGGGCTTGATGCCCTTCATCGATTCCAGCACACCGCTCTTGGTGAGCTCGAAGGGGAAACGGGCGATGACGCAGCGCATGGGGCCTCACAGGGAGAAGGGGAGAACGGTCCGACCGGGGTGAGGCGGATCAGCGGGAGAGGGCGAGGACGCCCAGAGCGCCGCCCTGCCCGTCGGCCCCAGGCAGGGCACCGAGCCGCCGACGGGAACGCATCGCGTGCTCGGCTTCGGCCATCGTCATCACGGGTGACGTGAACGACCGGTGGTCGCCGAGGATGTCGCGCAGGCGGACGCGGTCCGTGTAAGCGGAGTTGTCGCGCACGGCGGTGAGTTCGGTCCGGGTGACCAGGCCGGTGCACTGGCCGTCCTGGTCGCAGACGACCAGTCGGCCCGTGCAGGCCGCGGTCATGACGGACAGCGCCACCTCGACGCTCATGTCGTCCCAGACCTGCGGTCCAGCCGCCTCCATGACCTCAGCCGGCGTCCTGTGCACAGGGCCGGCGTTCACCGGGCGGGGCTGCGTCTCAACCAACGTCAAAAGATGCCTCCTGCAGAGATGGGTCAGCTTCCTGATCACGAAGGTGCTAGGCCGCCGCACCGGCGACGGACTGGCGCACGGGCCCGCGCCGGGCTCCCGAGGAGGGGCGGCGACGCCCCCTGGAGGCGCTGCGCTTGGGGCGTTCGGCTACGGGTGCGGTGATGACGACCGGGATGCCGGAGGGAGTCTGGGCACCGGTGATGCGGTTCAGTTCGGCCTCGCCGGAGCGGACCTCGGTGATCTGCGGCCGGATCCCGGCGTCCGACATGAGGCGGGCCATGCCGCGTCGCTGGCCGGGTGTCACGAGGGTGACGACGCTGCCGGACTCGCCGGCGCGGGCGGTACGGCCACCGCGGTGGAGGTAGTCCTTGTGGTCGGTCGGCGGGTCGACGTTGACGACCAGGTCGAGGTTGTCGACGTGAATGCCTCGCGCCGCCACATTGGTCGCCACCAGCACGCTGACGTGCCCCGTCTTGAACTGGGCGAGTGTGCGGGTGCGCTGCGGCTGCGACTTGCCGCCGTGCAGCGCGGCGGCCCGGACCCCGCTGTTGAGGAGGTCCTGAGTCAGGCGGTCCACGGCGTGCTTGGTGTCCAGGAACATGATCACCCGGCCCTCGCGGGCGGCGATCTCGGTCGTGGCGGCGTGCTTGTCGGCGCCGTGGACGTGCAGGACGTGGTGCTCCATCGTCGTGACCGCACCGGCCGACGGGTCGACCGAGTGCACGACGGGGTCGGTGAGATAGCGGCGCACCAGCAGGTCGACGTTTCGGTCCAAGGTGGCGGAGAACAGCATCCGCTGCCCCTCCGGGCGCACCTGGTCGAGCAGTGCGGTGACCTGCGGCATGAAGCCCATGTCGGCCATCTGGTCGGCCTCGTCCAGCACCGTGATGCCCACCTGGTTCAGACGGCAGTCGCCGCGGTCGATGAGGTCCTTGAGCCGGCCCGGGGTCGCGACGACGACCTCGGCACCGCCTCGCAGCACGCTGACCTGCCTGCCGATCGACATCCCGCCCACCACAGTGGCGAGCCGCAGCCTGACGGAGCGGGCGTACGGAGTGAGCGCGTCGGTCACCTGCTGCGCCAGCTCACGCGTCGGTACGAGGATCAGTCCCAGCGGCTGGCGGGGCTCGGCACGCTGTCCGGCCGTGCGGGCGAGCAGGGCGAGGCCGAAGGCGAGAGTCTTGCCGGAACCGGTGCGCCCACGGCCCAGGACGTCACGGCCCGCCAGAGTGTTCGGCAGCGTCGCGCCCTGGATCGGGAACGGTGCACTCACACCCTGCCTGCCGAGTTCGGCCAGCAGTTGCTCGGGCATGTCGAGATCGGCGAAACCCTCAACGGCAGGCAGCGCGGGGGTGATCGTCTCAGGGAGCGCGAACTCACCCTGCACCGCGGCGGGTCGGCGGCCGTAACCGCCGGAACGCACAGGCCCGCCGGAACGGCGCGGTGCCGACGAGCCGTAGCGGCTGCCGCCCCTCCCTGCGTCGGCACTGCCATTACGGGTGCGGGCAAAGCGGTCGTTCGTACGTGTGCGGTTCATGCGGAACCTTCCTCGATGTGGCACATATCAAGGAATTCCCGCAGCGTTGAGCAGCATGGAGAACCACAAGTATGGACCGACGGCAAAAGCAAAATACAAAAGAAAGCAGATCTGGCCGACGGAAATCCACGCGGGCGCAGGTGCTGAAATGGGTGACGTGACAGGGACGGGCAATCGGGGTGTCGACCGCGGTGCGGCTCTTCAGGACGGGGTGCATCTCTGAAGGATGAGTCGTGCCTGGCAAGGCCGCGGATTCCTCCGAGCCGTCCCGCTGATGAAACAGTCACGGGAAACGCGTGCAGCTGGGGCCCGCACCCCGAAGGATGCGGGCCCCAGCTACAGAGTGCTCGTCAGCGTCAGGCCGGAACGATGTTCTCGGCCGTCGGGCCCTTCTGGCCCTGCGCGATGTCGAAGCTCACCTTCTGGCCTTCCAGCAGCTCGCGGAAACCCTGGGCGGCAATGTTCGAGTAGTGGGCGAACACGTCAGCGCCGCCACCATCCTGCTCGATGAAGCCGAAGCCCTTTTCCGCGTTGAACCACTTCACGGTGCCAGTAGCCATGTCATATCTCCTTCGGGGCAGTACATCGGAATCCACACTGTGCGGACACCGTGTCGCCGCAATGATTACCCCGCCCGGAAAACGACCGGAAATACAAAAGCGCTCTCCCCGGCCGAAGCCGAGTGGAGCACTTGAAGTTTCGGGAACCAAAACTGCAACTGAGATCAACAGTAGCACGCCACCACGGCCCCGTCGGTTAACTAATTCCACTCCGCTCATTGCGACAAAAACTCTCGCTGCATGGTCCGGCAAACCCTCACCTCACAAACACAGTTATTGACTCACTCGCAGGGCAACGTTCCGGAAAAGCGGAGTCGCCGGCCGCAACCAGGGCCGCGTGGGCGAGGGACATGGCCACCCCGGAACCTGCCCCTGCACCCGCAACTGAGACCGGAACTGGGACCGGGGACCGCCGCACGGCCCCCTCCCGTGCCCGCCGCCGCATCCGCTGAACGAAAAAGACCAGCTCAGACAGGGTCTGAGCTGGTCTTCAGGATGAGCCCCCTGTCGGATTCGAACCGACGACCTACGCATTACAAGTGCGTTGCTCTGGCCAACTGAGCTAAGGAGGCCTGCCCGTGTGCGGGACGCCCGTGAGGCGGGCGCGATCACGTGCCTGGTGCAGTGTACCCAGGTCCCCGTCGCGCCCTGTCGAAAATTTCCGCGAAGTTCACATGCCCTCAGGTACTGACAGACCAGTCAAACGCCAGGTACCGTCCGTCCCAGTTCACTCGCGTGGACTACACCACCACCTTCCTACAACGGATCGTCCGGCACGTTCCTGCCGGTAGAAGGGGGCCTTCACCATGGCCACTGTTTCGTTCGACAAGGCGACCCGGATCTACCCGGGCACCGAGAAGCCCGCCGTCGATGGTCTGGAGATCGAGGTCGGGGACGGCGAGTTCCTCGTCCTCGTCGGTCCGTCCGGCTGTGGCAAGTCCACCTCGCTCCGCATGCTCGCGGGGCTCGAGGACGTCAACGCCGGCGCCATCCGCATCGGTGACCGCGACGTCACGCACCTGCCGCCGAAGGACCGGGACATCGCCATGGTGTTCCAGAACTACGCGCTGTACCCGCACATGACGGTCGCCGACAACATGGGCTTCGCGCTCAAGATCGCCGGCGTCAACAAGGCCGAGATCCGCCAGAAAGTGGAGGACGCGGCGAAGATCCTCGACCTGACCGACTACCTGGGCCGCAAGCCGAAGGCCCTGTCCGGCGGTCAGCGCCAGCGCGTCGCGATGGGTCGCGCCATCGTGCGTGAGCCCCAGGTCTTCCTCATGGACGAGCCGCTGTCGAACCTCGACGCCAAGCTCCGTGTCTCCACCCGTACGCAGATCGCCTCGCTGCAGCGCCGCCTCGGCATCACCACCGTCTACGTCACCCACGACCAGGTCGAGGCCATGACGATGGGCGACCGGGTGGCCGTGCTCAAGGACGGTCTGCTCCAGCAGGTCGACAGCCCCCGCAACATGTACGACCGCCCCAAGAACCTCTTCGTGGCCGGCTTCATCGGCTCCCCCGCCATGAACCTGATCGAGGTCCCGATCACCGACGGCGGCGTGAAGTTCGGCAACTCGGTCGTCCCGGTCAACCGCGAGGCCCTCAAGGCCGCCTCCGACAAGGGCGACCGCACGGTCACCGTCGGCGTCCGCCCCGAGCACTTCGACATCGAGGAGCACAACGGCGAGGCCGCGAAGTCCCTCACCAAGGACTCCGAGGACGCCCCGGCCGGTCTCGCCGTCTCCGTGAACGTCGTCGAGGAGCTGGGCGCCGACGGTTACGTCTACGGCAGCGCCAAGGTCGGCGACGACCTCAAGGACCTCGTCGTCCGCGTCAGCGGCCGCGCCGTGCCGGACAAGGGCGCCACGCTCCACGTGGTCCCGCGTCCGGGCGAGATCCACGTGTTCTCGACCTCCACGGGCGAGCGCCTCACCGACTGACCGGTCCGATCGCCGACCGGCCGGCCCACCCGCCGGTCGGTCTCATGCACCGAGCCGGTCTCATCCACCGCGCCGGTCTCACCGACTGGTCAAACGTTCCCAGGAAGGGCCCCGCGGTTCGCCGCGGGGCCCTTCCCGTTGCCCGGAGTCGGCCGACCGTGTCGACAAATACCCCGGCAGACCGGTCATTTCGAGCAGTGTTCGTCAACGCCCTACCCAATTCGAGGCACCAATCCATCCCCCAAATTGGTGACTAAATGTCGCCAAATCATTACCGGGCGCTACCCTCACACGCGTGAAGCACTCCAATAACCAACAGCCGCGACGCGGCCGGGGCCCCGCCCGCCGGGTCGGCCGCACGCTCGCCCTCGTCCTGCCCGTCGTCATGGTGCTCTCCGGGACCCTCGCGGTCACCCGGGTCAACTGGTCGGGGAGCCCCTCCAGCTCGATGCTCACCGCGACGGACGTCACGGCGGCGCGCGGGGCCTCCTCACGGGCCGCCGCACGCGCCCCGCAGGACATCCTGCGCGACCAGCTCCTGACCGAGCTCCAGGACAAGAACCCCGGCGTCGTCCTGACCCACCTCCAGGAGGCGGTGAACGGCCAACCCTCGCTCGCCGGCCACTGCACCTCCATCGCCCGCGCACTGGGCCGCGCAGCAGTCCGTATCTACGGCGCCGCACGCGCCCAGTCCTACGCCCGCCCCGTGTGCGACACCGCGTTCGCCTCCGGGGTCATGGCCGCGCACAGCTGACCCGGAGCCGGCGCCCGGAGTAGGAGGTCGGTAACGGCTGATTAAGGAACGGTTGCAGCCGAAAGACACGGTGGGGCCGCCACGTACAGTTCGGGTCATGACCGATCCGAACGCCGCGCCGCGCCCCACCCAAGCCGTGATCCTGGCCGGTGGCCAGGGATCCCGGCTGCGCCCGTACACCGACGACCGGCCCAAGCCGATGGTCGAGATCCCCGGCACGGGGACGCCGATCATCGGCCATCAGCTCGTCTGGCTCGCCGAAGAAGGCGTGACCGACGTGGTGGTCAGCTGCGGACATCTCGCCGAGGTGCTGCAGGACTGGCTGAAAACCGCCGATCTGCCGGTCGACGTGACCACGGTCGTCGAGACGGAGCCGCTGGGCCGCGGCGGCGGCCTCAAGTACGCCGCCGCGCGTCTGCCCCGGCCGGACAAGGCGTGGTACGCCACCAACGGCGACATCTGGACGCGCTTCTCGCTGCGCGACATGGCGGACTTCCACACCGAGCGCGACGCGGTCGCCACACTCGCCCTGGCCCGGCCTCGGATCCCCTGGGGGGCCGTGCAGACGGACGGGTTCGGGCATGTCACGGACTTCATCGAGTCGCCCCCGACGCAGTACGCGATCAATGCGGGGGTGTACGTCTTCTCGCCCGAGTTCGCGGGGTTGTTGCCGGAGCGGGGGGACCACGAGCGGACGACGTTTCCGCACCTTGCGCGGGAGTTGAGGCTCGCCGGGTTCCCGATTCCTCAAGGGGCCTACTGGCGGGCCATCGACACCGCCAAGGACCTGACCGAGGCCGCCAAGGAGCTTGCCGCGCTGGGTCGTTGAGCGCCGGCCCTGTGTGGCTGAGCGCGCCCACGCGGCGGCGCCGCACACCGGAATGACACACGGCGATCGACACAGCCCCGCGCCCCTGAAAGACAGAACCGAAGAGGGCCCGCACCGAAAGGTGCGGGCCCTCTTCCTATGAGTCAGCCGAGTCAGCCGGTGGGTGGCCGGGTCAACAAGCCACCCACCGGCCCAGTTACCCCAACAGGCCGCCCACCAGGCCCGGCTGGCCGGAGGAGGACGAACCCCCGGTGCTGGAGCCGCCGTTGGAGCCGGTGCCGCCGCTGGTACCGCCGCCGGACGTGGGCCCGGAGGTGGTGCTGGGGGCCTGGCCGGCCGGGGAGGACTGCTGGGGCTGGGTGCGGCCCGCGGTGCCCTGGGTCTGGCTGGGGGCGCCGCCGGTGGCCGTACCGGTGGAGGAGGAGCGGGTCGCACCCGGCGTCGTCGCGGCCCCGGACGGCTTGGCCGAAGTCGCGGGACGGGACGGCGACTTGGAGGCCTTGGGGCTGCTGCTGTGGCTCTTCGTCGGCTCTCCGGGGAGCGGGGCGCCCGGCAGTTCGTTGCGCGGGGCCTCGCCGGGGCCGGGGACGACCACACGGCTGGAGTCGCGGACCGCGCCGCCGAGCAACGAGCCGACGAGCAGGGTGAGTCCGATGGCGACGGCCGTGACGAGCGCACCGCGGCGCAGGACGTAACGGCGCAACTCCCAGATCTCCGCGCGGGGTCCGAGGCGGCGCCAGGCACTGCCCGCGAGACGGCCGTCGACGGAGTACACCGGGGCACCCGCGATGATCAGCGGGGACCACGCGGCCAGATAGATGATGTCGGGCGCGTCGTAGGCCGGGACGGTCTTCCAGCTGACCGTGACGATCAGTGCCGCCGAGAGCAGCGCGCCGAAGACCGCGGCGACCCGCTGCCACAGGCCCAGGATCGTGAGGACGCCCACGATGACCTGGGCGAAGGCGATGACGAGCCCGGAGCCGACGGGGTGCTGGAGCGCGAACTGCCGTAGTGGCTCGGCGACTTCCCACGGGTGCAGGGTGTTGAGCCACTTCACCATCGAGCCGCGCTTGCCGCCGTCGAAGTAGACGGGGTCGCACAGCTTGCCCATGCCGGCGTAGATGGAGATGAAGCCGAGGAAGATGCGGAGCGGGAGGAGGACGACCCCGAGGTTCATTCGGCGGCCGGGGTAATAGGCGTGCCGTACCGGCTCGTTGGGGTTCCGCCGGGTGCGGCAGGCGCGTTCCGCCTCGTCGAAGTCCTCGAACTCCCCTTCCCCGTAGGCGGGTTCGTCGTAGGCGCTGCCCACCGTCCGCATGGGCGGCAGGAGTCGGGTCTCGCCGGTGTCGTGATCGCCGCCGCGCTGGGCGCCGACCACCGGGGTCTCGATGGTCTGCGCGGTCAGGTCGCCGTCGTAACCGCCGCTGTCGATACGGGGGATGACCTGCGTGGCTCCGGCGTCGCCGCCCGGTTCGTCGCCGTGCCGGACGCCCGTGCCGCGCACGGCCTGGAGCAGCCGGTGGGCGCCGGTGTCGTCGGGGGCGGACTTGCCGCTCCAGACGACGGGCCGGCGGCGCGCGCCGGTGGCGGCGGGGATCCGGCCGGAGGCATCGGTGGCGCTCAAGTGCCGTGCGATCCGCGGCGACGGGGAACGCGTCGAGGCGCCCAACTGCACGCGGAAGCTCGCATGATTGACGATGATCTGCGCCGGATCGCTCGGCACCTTCACCATGCTCAGCGCGGGAGCGTCGTCGAAGCCCGACGGGCCGTCCCCCGTGGGTGTGCGGGGTGTTCTGGTGTCCACACTCATCTAACCGAGTGACGTGTGTTTAGGACACTGCTTTGACTCGCCGGAAGTGTCCGGACCGCGTCAAGCGGGTGCCCCGCGCCCAGATTGCCCCGAGTGGGGGACGGTGCCGAACGCCCGTTCAGGAACGCTTGCGGGCCGCCTCGTAGAGCACGACCCCGGCCGCCACACCGGCGTTGAGGGACTCCGCGCCGCCCGGCATCGGGATGCGGACCCTGAAGTCACAGGTCTCGCCCACGAGTCGGGACAGGCCCTTGCCCTCGCTGCCGACGACGATGACCACCGGGCCTTCCAGCGCGGCGAGTTCACCGACCTCGTGCTCACCGTCGGCCGCGAGACCGACGATCGCGAGACCCGCCTTCTTGTACGCCTCCAGCGCACGCGTCAGGTTCGTCGCGCGGGCGACGGGCGTACGGGCCGCCGTACCGGCCGACGTCTTCCACGCACCGGCGGTCATGCCGGCCGCGCGACGCTCGGGGACGAGGACGCCGTGGCCGCCGAACGCGGAGACGGAGCGGACGATCGCGCCGAGGTTGCGCGGGTCGGTGATCCCGTCGAGGGCGACGATCAGCGGGTCCTCGCCCTTGTCGTAGGCCGCGTTGGCGAGGTCCTCGGCGTGCGCGTACTCGTACGCCGGGACCTGGAGGACCAGGCCCTGGTGGTTGAGGCCGTTGGTCATGCGGTCCAGCTCGGGGCGCGGGGCCTCCATGAGGTGGACGCCACCGCGGTCGGCGACGAGCTGGAGCGCCTCGCGCACCCGCTCGTCGTTGTCGATGAACTGCTGGACGTAGAGCGTGACCGCCGGGACGCCCTCGCGCAGCGCCTCCACGACCGGGTTGCGGCCGACGACCATCTCGGACGTGCCCTTGCCGCCGCGCCCGCGCGCGACCGGGCGGCGCTGGACCTGCTTGGCCTTGGCGTTGGCGACGCGGTTCTTCTTGTGGCCCTTGCGCGCCTCGGCGGGCGGGGTGGGGCCCTTGCCTTCGAGGCCCCTGCGCCGCTGGCCGCCACTGCCGACCTGCGCGCCCTTCTTGCCGGACATGCGGCGGTTGTTGGCTGCCATGACCTACCTGTCTGTTCAGAGTCTTTTCAGAAGCGTGTGGACGTACGTCTATGCAGTGTGCCGCCCGGAGGGCCGGGCGGCACAGTCGATCTTCGTTGACCGGGACGGGTTCAGCGTGGGCCGAGGGTCCAGCGCGGGCCCTGCGGGCCGTCCTCGATGACCAGGCCCGACTGGTTGAGCTGGTCGCGGATGGCGTCCGCGGTGCCCCAGTCCTTACGGCCCCGGGCGGCCTCGCGCTGGTCGAGGACCATGCGGACCAGGGTGTCGACGACGCCGTGCAGGTCCTCGCCGCGGTCGGTCTCGCCGGCCCACTGCGGGTCCAGCGGGTCCAGGCCGAGGACGCCGAGCATCGCGCGCACCTCGGCGAGGCGGGCCACCGCGGCTTCCTTGTCGTCGGCGGCCAGCGCGGAGTTCCCCTGCCGGACCGTGGTGTGCACGACGGCCAGGGCCTGCGGCACGCCCAGGTCGTCGTCCATCGCCTCGGCGAACGCGGGCGGCACCTCGGCCGCGGGCTCGACGACTCCCCCGGCCTTCTCCACCACCCGCTGCACGAAGCCCTCGATCCGCGCGAACGCGGACTCGGCCTCGCGCAGGGCCTCCTCGCTGTACTCGATCATCGAGCGGTAGTGCGGGGTGCCGAGGTAGTAGCGCAGGACGATGGGCCGCCACTGCTTGACCATCTCGCTCACCAGCACGCTGTTGCCGAGCGACTTCGACATCTTCTCGCCGCTCATGGTGACCCAGGCGTTGTGCACCCAGTACTGCGCGAAGTCGTCGCCGTAGGCCTTGGCCTGGGCGATCTCGTTCTCGTGGTGCGGGAAGATCAGGTCGAGGCCGCCGCCGTGGATGTCGAAGACGGGGCCCAGGTACTTGTGCGCCATCGCCGAGCACTCCAGGTGCCAGCCGGGGCGGCCGCGGCCCCACGGGGTCTCCCAGTCGGGCTCGCCCGGCTTGGTCGCCTTCCACATCGCGAAGTCGCGCGGGTCGCGCTTGCCGGTGATGCCGTCCTCGGAGGGCTGGCGGAGGTCGTCGATGTCCTGGTTGGACAGCTGGAGGTAGTCCGGGTACGAGCGCACGTCGAAGTAGACGCTGCCGTCGGCCTCGTACGCGTGACCGCGCTCGATCAGCCCGCGCATCATCTCGATCATCTCGGGGACATGGCCGGTCGCCCGCGGTTCGTACGTCGGCGGGAGGCAGCCGAGTGCCTGGTAGCCGTCGTTGAACGCGCGCTCGTTCTCGTAGCCGATGGACCACCAAGGGCGGCCCTGGTCACGGGACTTGGCGATGATCTTGTCGTCGATGTCGGTGACGTTGCGGATGAACGTGACGTCGTAGCCGCGGTGTTCGAACCAGCGGCGGAGGATGTCGAAGTTCAGCCCCGAACGGATGTGGCCGATGTGCGGGGCGGCCTGCACGGTGGCACCACACAGGTAGATCGAGACACAGCCCGCGGTGAGCGGGGTGAAGTCGCGAATCTGCCGGGCGCTGGTGTCGTACAGACGAATGGTCACGGTACAAGGGTAGTGGGCGGTACGGGGTGCGCGGGACCGTATGTCGGGTACCGGCCGGTGGGGGCTGGTCGCTCAGTTCCCCGCTCCCCCGAAAGCCGAGGCCGGACCGCTCAACCGCGTCTCACGACCAGCGCCGTCGCCACCGCCATCAGGCCCTCGCCCCTGCCCGGGAAGCCCAGGCCGTCCGTCGTGGCACCCGACACCGACACCGGAGCTCCCGCCGCCTCGGACAGCAGCTTCTGCGCCTCGTCCCGTCGCTTGCCGATCTTCGGACGCGGTCCTACGACCTGGACCGCGACGTTGCCGATGGTGAAGCCCGCCTCGCGGACGATGCGGGCCGCCTCCGTCAGCAAGGTGACGCCGGACGCGCCCGACCACTCGGGGCGGCCCGTGCCGAAGTGCTGACCCAGGTCGCCGAGGCCCGCCGCCGAGAAGAGGGCGTTGCAGGCCGCGTGGGCGACGACGTCCGCGTCGGAGTGGCCGGCCAGGCCCGGGCCCTCGCCCTCCCACTTCAGGCCCGCGCACCACAGCTCGCGGCCCTCCTCGAAGGCGTGGATGTCGGTGCCGATGCCGACCTGGGGCAGGGGGTACGGCTCAGAAGCCATCGTTCAGCCTCCTGCGGGCCAGGACCGCCTCCGCGAGGACGAGGTCCAGGGGGCGGGTCACCTTGAAGGCCTCCTCGTGGCCGGGGACGACCACGACCGTCAGGCCGAGCTGCTCGACCATGCTCGCGTCGTCGGTGACGTTCTCGGTGACCGTCTCGTGCGCGCGGACGAGCGTGGCGCGGTCGAAGCCCTGTGGGGTCTGTACGGCGCGCAGCCGGGCCCGCTCGGGGGTGGCGACCACCGGCTCCGGGTCGCCGGGGCGCGCGGCCGGCTCGACCTCCTTGACGGTGTCGGCCAGCGGCAGGGCCGGTACGACGGCGGGGGCTCCGTCCCGTACGGCCTCGATGACCGCGTCGACCGTGTCGACCGGGACGAGCGGGCGGGCCGCGTCGTGGACCAGGACGATGTCGTGGCCGGGGGGCAGCGCGTCCAGGCCGAGCTTCACGGACTCCTGGCGGGAGTCGCCGCCGGGGACGACCAGGAAGTCGGTGCGCTCGGGCAGCGCGTGCGCGTCGAGGAGGGTCTTGACCTCGGCGGCGCCGTCGGGCGGGGCCACGACGACGACCAGGGAGACCGCGCGGGAGGCGGCCAGGGCGCGGATCGCGTGGATGAGCATGGGGGTGCCGTTCAGCGCGCGTAGCGCTTTGGGGGCGCCCGGGCCGAGGCGTACGCCCCGTCCGGCGGCCGGGATCACGGCGGCGACGGAGGACTGCGCCTGCGAAGAGCGCGAATCGTCAGACATCGGTTCCTGTCAGGTTTGTGTGCTCGACCTACGTGGGTATGGCCTCAGGAGTGCCGGGCGCGACGCCTTGACCGGACCCTTCCGTGACACCGGTCGAGCCTGCTGCCCGGGCCCGGCACACCATTATCGGGGGTTTCTCGACGTAGCCCTGAACTGCCCCCGAACATGCCGAAGCGCCCGGCGACAGGGGGACTGTCATCGGGCACCACGGCATTTCAGTGTGCTGAGCAGGGCGTACCAGTCGCCTGCGTCAGGACGCGAGAACCTCGTCGAGCAGGGCCTCGGCCTTGTCCTCGTTCGTGTTCTCCGCGAGCGCGAGCTCACTCACCAGGATCTGGCGAGCCTTGGCGAGCATGCGCTTCTCACCTGCGGACAGTCCGCGCTCGCGCTCACGACGCCACAGGTCACGGACGACTTCCGCGACCTTGATGACATCGCCGGAGGCGAGCTTCTCGAGATTTGCCTTGTAACGACGCGACCAGTTCGTGGGCTCCTCGGCATACGGAGCGCGCAGCACCTCGAAGACCCGGTCCAGCCCGTCCTGACCGACCACATCACGTACGCCGACGAACTCCGCATTGTCCGCTGGCACACGCACCGTCAGGTCACCCTGAGCGACCTTCAGCACCAAGTAGGTCTTGTCCACGCCTTTGATCTGGCGAGTTTCGATAGCCTCGATCAGCGCGGCCCCGTGATGGGGATAGACCACGGTGTCGCCAACCTTGAACGTCATGTGACAGGTACCCCTTCCGTGGCTATCCAGGGTAACACGGAAACTGCGGGTTCTGAATGGCGTTTTCGCAGGTCAGGGCATATCTCGGGGCTTGACAACAGCAACAGGAACGTGCTGCGGACGCCGAGCGGAAGAGGGTATTCGCAGGTCGGAGCAGCTCTCCGGGCGAGGTGAAACGCGTACGTTACACACATCCGGAGGCGCCTCCAAGCGGTCTAACGTCCCCAAATGTCTGGTTCGAAGTGCCCGACTTCCGCTACTCCGTTCGGTGGGCGGAGCGCGGTACGGGACGAATCCGGAATTGATCACCGGGGCCCGCCGAGATGTCGTTGATCAATTCTCCGAGGTGCCGTGCATTCTTCACGGAAAATCCGCCGACGGACGGCTGAGCTGCTTATGTGAATGCCGGACGAGCACCGGGCACAAGTGACCCGCGAGTCACTTGGGGCACACGGGTACCCGGTTGAGGGAGGGTCGGGTGCGGTGGGGCGGGAACGGCTCGGTAACCTAAGGCCGCTGACAGACACTTAGGGCGGCTTTATTCGGGAGTCGCCCTGCTCCGCCCACGTTCAAGGAGTAGCCGCCGCCGTGAGCAGCAGCCTTCGACGCGGCGCCCTCGCCGCCGCCACCATCGCGTTCTCGATCGCCTCGCTCGCCGCGTGCGGTGCCGGCAACGACGCCCAGACGCTGGAGGTCAAGCCGGACAACGCGGCGGCCTCCGTGGGCGACATCAAGGTGCAGAACGCGCTCGTCATCACCCAGCCCCTCACCGGGTCCGGCACCGAGGGCGCGGGCCCGGCGGTGATCTCCGCGACCCTGTTCAACACCGGCGTCAAGGACCAGACCCTGGACTCCGTCAGCGTCGACGGTGCCGGCAGCGCCACGCTCACCCCCGCGAAGGGCAAGGGCAAGCTGGTCGTCCCGGCCGGCGGCTCGCTGATCCTGGGCGGCAAGGGCAACGCCTCCGCGGCGCTGGCCACCCCCGGCGACAGCCTCCTGGACGGCAACGCCCAGAAGGTCACCTTCACCCTCAGCTCGACCGGCGGGGTGGGCCTGAGCGCCTTCGTCGTCCCGGCCGACAGCTACTTCACCAAGTGGGGCCCGACCGCGATCCCCACGGCCGCCCCGGGCGCCTCCGCGACCACCTCCGCCTCCCCGAAGCCGGGCAAGAGCACGTCGGCCACCCCGACCGACTCGGCCTCCGCGAGCGCGACGTCCTCGGAGTCGGCCACCACCGGCTGAGCGACAGTCGTACGGCTACGACGATGGGCGGGACCTCTGCGCAGAGGTCCCGCCCATCGTCGTAGCACCACTGAGCGTGTGCTCGCGGTTTACGGCTCGAACTTGTAGCCGAGGCCACGCACCGTCACCAGGTACCGCGGCGCGCCCGGGTCCGGCTCGATCTTTGCGCGGAGGCGCTTGACGTGGACGTCCAGGGTCTTGGTGTCGCCCACGTAGTCGGCGCCCCAGACTCTGTCGATGAGCTGCATGCGGGTCAGTACGCGGCCCGCGTTGCGCAGGAGCATCTCCAGCAGGTCGAACTCCTTGAGGGGCAGGTCGACCTTGGAGCCGGAGACCGTGACCACGTGGCGATCCACGTCCATGCGGACCGGACCTGCCTCGAGGGCGGCCGGGGTGACCTCCTCGGGCTCGCCGCGGCGGCGCAGGACGGCCCGGATACGGGCGACCAGTTCGCGGGACGAGAAGGGCTTGGTGACGTAGTCATCGGCTCCTATTTCCAGGCCTACGACCTTGTCGATCTCGCTGTCCTTGGCGGTCACCATGATGACGGGAACGTTGGAGCGGCCGCGCAACTGGCGGCAGACCTCCGTGCCGGGCAGCCCCGGCAGCATCAGGTCGAGCAGGACGAGGTCGGCGCCGTTGCGCTCGAACTCGTCGAGCCCGTCGGGCCCGGTGGTCGCGATGGCGACCTCGAAGCCCTCTTTGCGGAGCATGTACGACAGGGCGTCGGAGAAGGACTCCTCGTCCTCGACGACGAGCACTCGGGTCACGGAAGGACCTCCGGGGCGGGAAGCGGTTCGTACGGGGATGGTTCAGGGGACCCCTCGACCTCGTCGTCGAGGTCGGGGTGCTGGTGGGCACGGTCGCGGGCCGCACCCGCCTCCGGCAGCCTCAGGGTGAACGTGGAGCCCTGTCCCTCGGAGCTCCACACCGTGACCTCCCCGCCGTGCGAGGCGGCCACGTGCTTGACGATCGCCAGTCCGAGACCCGTACCGCCGGTGGCCCGCGAGCGGGCCGGGTCGACACGGTAGAAGCGCTCGAACACGCGCTCCTTGTCCTTCTCGGAGATGCCGATGCCCTGGTCGGTGACGGCGACCTCGATGTGGTCGCCGCCGCCCGCGCTGACCCGGCGGGCGGCTATGCCGACGCGGGTACGGGCGGGCGAGTAGTTGACGGCGTTCTCGACCAGGTTTCCGAGGGCGGCGGCCAGCTGGCCCCGGTTCCCGTAGACATGCAGGTCGGCGGTGCCGCCGGCGGCCATGGTGATCTGCTTGGTGCCGGCCTGGTGCCGGCAGCGGTCGATGGCCTCGGCGACGAGTTCGTCGACGCGGACGGGTTCGGCGTCTTCGAGGGGGTCGTCGTTCTGGACCCGCGACAGGTCGATGAGCTCCTGCACGAGATTGGTCAGGCGCGTGGCCTCGATCTGCATCCGGCCGGCGAAACGCTCCACCGCCTCAGGATCGTCGGAGGCGTCCATGACCGCCTCCGACAGGAGGGAGAGCGCGCCGACGGGGGTCTTCAGTTCGTGGCTGACATTCGCCACGAAGTCTCGTCGTACGGCCTCGATACGGCGGGCCTCGGTGAGGTCCTCCACGAGGAGCAGGACGAGCCGGGAGCCGAGCGGCGCCACCCGGGCGGAGACCGCGAGGGCCTCCCCGCGGCCGGTGCCGCGCCGGGGCAGATCCAGCTCGACCTGGCGTATCTCGCCGTCGCGCCGGGTGTCCCGGGCCATTTGGAGCATCGGGTCGACGGAGAGTTTCCCGCCGCGGACCAGTCCGAGGGCGTACGCCGCCGAGCTGGCCTTGACCACGGCGTCCGCTTCGTCGAGGACGACGGCCGAGGAGCGGAGCACCGAGAGCACGGTGTCCACACCCGGCGGAAGCACCGGGTCCGTGTGCAGGGAGGTCCTGGTCGGTCGTTTCTGGTCGCGTTCGCTCCAGCGGAACGCCAGCATGGCGATGACGCCGGTGAGCACCCCGGCGATCGCTGCCGCTGCGGCGACCGCCGCGTTCACGTCCATGCCCCCAGGTTAGGCATGGGATACCTCCTGGCCACAGCCATCGGAGTGCGACCTCGAACACTCGTCGCCCAGAGTTCACCTTGGAGCCAGTATTGGTTCATTTGGGGTGGCGGAAACCGTCGCGTAGGAGCGGGAACGTGGGAGCGTGGGGTGGAAGGGCCGGTTTTTAGTCACAGTCTGACGGGCCCGGGGCCCCTGAGCCCCCGAAGCGAACGTAGGAGAGGGAACCCTGATGCGGGACGCGTACCACGAGGAACTTGACTCGATCGGTGACGGTCTGGTGGAGATGGCCCGGCTGACCGGGTCGGCGATCGGACGCGCCACGACGGCGATCCTGGACTCCGACCTGAAGCTGGCCGAGAGCGTCATCGAGGCCGACAAGAAGGTCGACGACCTCCAGCACGACCTGGAAGCACGGGCCATAGCCCTGCTGGCCCGGCAGCAGCCGGTGGCGACGGACCTGCGCATCGTCGTCACGTCCCTGCGCATGTCGGCCGACCTGGAGCGCTCCGGCGACCTCGCCCAGCACGTGGCGAAGCTGGCCCGGCTGCGCTTCCCGGAGCGCGCGGTGCCGCACGACCTGCACGCGACCATCCTGGAGATGGGCCAGCTCGCGCAGCGTCTGATGGCGAAGGCGGCCGAGGTCATCATCACGAAGGACGTCGACCTGGCGCTCCAGCTGGAGCAGGACGACGACGCGATGGACCTGCTGCACCGCACGCTCTTCCAGCACCTGCTGGACGACAAGTGGAAGCACGGCATCGAGACCGCGGTCGACGTGACACTGCTCGGCCGCTACTACGAGCGTTTCGCGGACCACGCGGTGTCGGTGGCGAAGCGCGTGGTGTTCCTGGTGACGGGTGAGCACGCGGACGAGATCCAGCCGGACATCCAGCCGGTGACGGGGGCGGAGGGGGCGTAAGCCTGCCGACCAGGGGGGTCGGAAGCTGTGGGGTCGGTTCTAACCGCTGTCACCGTCCGTGACTGGTTAGATCCGACCCCAGCCTCTGGAGGGTGCCGGGTGCGGGGCGGAGACAGGCCGGTCGGGGCGGAAGCCTCAATGCGCCGTTGATGCGCCCAGCGGAGCGGGCATCCAATGGGCACAGGCACCAGCCTCTAGGAGGACCCATGGCCGAATCCCCCGCCACCACGCCGGACCCGACGCAGGAGCGCGAGACGCAGCAGCCCGCCGAGATCAAGAGCCTCCCGCTCTTCGGCGCCTGCGGCTGCGGCTCGGGCTGCGGGTGCGGGTGCCAGTCCGGCAATCCGTGCCAGTGCGGCTGACCGACGTGCAGAGCCCTTGATTCCGTCGAAGGGGCTCCTGGTGCTTCACGGCACCGGGGGCCCCTTCGTCGTGCTCGGTCGCCGCGAGCGCCGTACGGGCGCAGCATGGAAGGAACGGAAGGAGGTGCGCGGTCATGGCTCAGTACATGGACGTACACCATGGAATGAAGGGCATCACGGCCGACGAGCTGATGGCGGCCCACAAGGCGGATCTCGCCGTGGAGCGGGACGAGGGGGTCCACTTCGAGCGGGCCTGGGCGGACCCGGAGAGCGGAACCGTCTACTGCCTGTCGGAGGCGCCGTCGCCCGAGGCGGTCCAGCGCGTCCATGAACGTGCGGGACACCGGGCGGACGAGGTGCACGCGGTGCCGTACTCGATCTGACCACCGGCCAGCCCCACCCCCGACCGGGTGGGGCGCTCCATGGTTCCTCGAGGCGCGCGACGGCATCGTAGAAGGAAGCCGGTCCCCCAGGGGCCCTCGTCCGGAAGGAACGTCCCATGGAATCAACGCAGTTCACGAACGCGGACTCCACCACGGTCCCCGGCGAGAACGCCCTCGCGCCGCTGCTGGCCGCGTGGGACCTGGCGCACCCCGCCGCGGGCGACCCCGAGTGGCGGCACGTGCTGGACGAGATCGCGCACCCCCGCACCACGGAGGCGTTCCAGCGCCTCGCCGGGTCCGCCGTCTGAGTCAAGAGGGCCGATCGTCAGGGCCGTTCGTGCATTGAGTGCTGTTTGGGCAAAGGGTTCGGCATCGGCAGTTCAACTGTCTTGTCCTGTGCATGTCTCACTGGGTGAGATGCACGCAGACCATTGCGTGCAACTCGTGACCACCCAGGGGGCATTCATGCGCACAGCCCACAACAGACGTGCCATAGCGGCTTCTACGGCCGCCATCGCCGCCCTCGCCGCCGCCGCGCTGGCGACCGCGCCGCTGGCCGGCATCAGCGCCGCCGCGCCCGCCGCCGTACCGCAGACGAAGGTGATCCCGGCCATCACCGGGCACACCCTCGCGCGTGACGTGCCCAGCCCGCTCACCAGCGAGCAGTGCGAGGCCAAGTGGCAGATCGCGTGCTACAACCCGTTGCAGTACCGCACCGCGTACAACCTCAACTCGCTTTACAAGAAGGGCATTACGGGCAAGGGGCGGACGATCGTCATCGTCGACTCGTTCGGGTCGCCGACGATCCAGCACGATCTCGACGTCTACAGCAAGCAGTTCGGCCTGAAGAGCGCCAAGGTCAACGTGGTCAAGTGGGGCAACGTCCCCGTCTTCGACCCCACCAACGCGGACATGACCGGCTGGGCCGGCGAGACAACGCTGGACGTCGAGATGGCCCACGCGGTCGCGCCCGACGCGAAGATCGTGCTGGTGGAGACGGCGGTCGCCGAGACCGAGGGCGTGACCGGTCTGCCGGAGATGATGGACGCCGAGAAGCACCTGATCGACCACGGTGTCGGCGACGTCATCACGCAGAGCTTCGGCGCCACGGAGAACACCTTCCCCGGCTTCGACCAGGGCGACTTCTCCAGCATCAAGAAGCTCCGCTACGCCTTCGAGGACGCCAACCGCAAGCACGTCACCGTCCTCGCCTCCTCCGGCGACGGCGGCGCCACCGACTACAACCTGGACGGCTCGGCCTTCTACGACAAGCCGGTCAACTCCTGGCCTTCCTCCGACCCGTTGGTGACGTCGATCGGCGGCACGCAGCTCCACCTGAACGACAAGGGCGACCGGGTCACGCCGGACAGCGTCTACAACGACTACGGCGCGGGCGGCGGCGGCCAGTCCCACGTGTTCGCGCGCCCGTCCTTCCAGAACGGCGTGAAGAGCGTCGTCGGCACCCAGCGCGCCACGCCCGACGTGTCGATGGCCGCGGCGGTCAACGGCGGTGCGTGGACGTACTCCAGCTTCGACCCGACGGCGATCGGCTGGGACGTCTACGGCGGCACGAGCGAGGCCAGCCCGCTCTTCTCGGGCATCATCGCCCTCGCGGACCAGGCGGCGGGACACCGGGTGGGCAACATCAACTCGGCGCTGTACGCGCTCGCTCGGCACGGCGCCAAGAGCAACGGCATCGTGGATGTGAACGACGGCACGAACAACACGTACGCGGGCGTGACCGGTTACACGGCGGTCAACGGCTACGACATGGCGACGGGCGTGGGCACGGTGGACGCGCTGCGGTTCGTTCCGGCGCTGGCGAAGGCGAGTTGGCGACGCTGAGGTATCGCTGACGCGGCACGCGTTCGACGGCCCGGGTGCTCGCGCACCTGGGCCGTCCGCGTGTTCACCGTCGTCCTCACATGCTGATCGACTGGGCGTACGTGACCTGGTTCAGCACGTACACGACCTGCTCGCGGGACTGCACCGGGATCATCGTGGAGTGGTGCCGGCCACCGCTGTTGACGCTGACCTGCACGAAGCCGGTGGTGACGCGTTCCTTCATGAGAAGAAACAGCAGCCCGACGAAGCAGAGCAGGAAGAAGACCACCGCGAGCACGATCGCGTGCGGCGGAATCCGTTCCTCGGTACGCGACATGTCGGTAGCCGTCCACACCGCCCCTCTGAGCGGCATCGGCCCGGCCGGACTCACGATGGTGTCACCGTTGATCGCGATGTCCCCAAGGGTCAACATCGGGGCGCTGTAAGGAACTTGGGCCTGCGGATACGACTGCGGCTGAGGCGGCACGGCCTGCGGGTAACCGTACCCACCCTCGGCGTAGGGACCGCTGGACGGCCCGCTGTACGGGTTCTGTCCGGGCGGCTGTTCCGGCGGTGGGCCGGGGTATTGGTTCGCCATGGGTGCTCTTCCCCCCGAGAGTGCGTATGAACTGCGCCGAGCGCTCATCCTCTCGCCCGGTCACATCCCCTATCTACGTAATGACAAGAAATAAGCGGGGCATCGCCATTCGCGTCATTCAGGCGTGGGCGTGGACGACGTAGGTGCCGACGCCGATTTCCGATGCCGGGCGAACCGGCGCCCCGCCACATAGAGGTTGACCAGCAGCACCGCCCCTCCCGCGACAGGCCAGCCGACGGAGCCCCCCTCGCGATAGGTCTGGACCCCCATCACCAGCAGCAGGACACCCACCACCGGCCCCATCAGGTCAAGGAGGAGGTCCAGACGCCGCATGACTGTCGAAAAGTCGACCATGGCTTGATCGTGACAGGGGGTGGGGGCCGTTGCCAAGGGCTGTTGTCGCCTGCTGGGGAGGGCGGTTGGGGCGCTCGGGACTCGCCTTGGCGGCGGTGAGCTCGTCATCGATCCCGGTGCCCAGGTGCTCGATGTCGCCAAGGTCGTACGGCAGTTGACGGGGCTCAGTCTCTGGCGCGGCAAGCTGCTGGTGACGGAGGTGCCTGTCGTGGCTCTCGGTGGTGTGCCGGAGGCGGACGCCGAGGTGGCGGGGGCGGAGGCCGAGATTCGGGAGTGGCAGCCGCCGAACCCGCCGATGCCCTGAGCCATGCCCAGCGGCGTCGGAATCGGATCGGAAGCGGGTGGTGGCTACCCGCGGAAGCGCCGGCGGCGGTGCACTGGGACCCGGTGAGGCCGGGTGGCGGTGGCGGGCCAGTGACCGGTGGGCGATGCCGCGTGGGGGAGCCGTAGATGCGGAGGAACCCGTCGGAGCGGGGGATGGACGCCGAGGTCCGCCCGGTCTCACCTCGGGGGCGGGGTCCGGCACTGGCACCGGCTCGGGGGCTGGCTCTGGCAACGGCAGCGGCTTGGGGTCGGGCTCGGACTCCGGGTCCGGCACCGGCTCGGACTCTGACTCAGGGGCTCGCACCGGCTCGGGCTCGAGGTCTGGCGCCGACTCGGGCTCTGGTATCGACCCGGGCTCAGGCTCGGTGGCCTCAACTTCCTTGTCTGTCCTGGTCATTCACCCCGGTCCGGCCCCGGCGCCGGCTCCAGGTCCGGGACCAGTTCGTGGAATCGCCGCTCGACCGGCGACAGGTCGGTGCTGGCCAGGTCCTCCGGGCGGACCACTATGCGGAGTTCGGGGGTGAGCGCGGGATAGCGGCGGCACGCGGTGATGAACGAGTCGACGATCAGGCCCACGAGTTGGCTGCGGTCGAGGTCGGTCACCCGGGCGAGCCCGGAGCCGATGAGCGGGACGGCGACCGGTCTGAACAGGCCGTGCACGGCCACCGAGGCCCAGAGGTGGTCCAGGCCGGCCCGCAGATCCTCGTCACCGGACCTGGCCACCAGGTCGTTGCCGAGCCGCGAATAGGCGACCGCGAAGATCCGCCGGCCGTCGACGGGCACGGCAACCGTCGTACCCACCGGATACCGCACCCGTCGACCACGCGGCTTGGCCCGCGCGCTCTCCGTGCCGACGGCCCGCACGGTACGCAGCCCGGCCTTCAACTTCTCGTCCAGCAGGCGCCGTCGGCCGCCGAAGAGCCGCTCGACCAGCTGACTCTGCACGCTGTCGCGGCTGATGACGATGTCCTGGTCGGTCTCCGTGTCGAAGGTGTCGGTGAAGCCGACCACCAGATTGCAGTCCGTCTGCTCGAACAGGTCACCGCGCACGAGGACCACATCCGCCCGCTGACCGGGCAACGGGACCCGGTGGCGCAGCAGTTCGGCACCGTGCCGGGCGCGCAGCGCGGCCCGCAGCGTGTCCAGGGTGCGCACCGCGTCGAGGTCGTCGGGATGGTCACGGACGATCAGCTCCGCGACCGGCAGCGCGAGCTCCGGGCGCCCCAAGTCGGCCTGCACACGGACCAGTTCACGCCGCGCGGAGTCCAACAGACCGGTGAGCCGACGGATGAACGGGTCGGCGAACGTCTCGCCGTTGACCTCGGCCAGCGGCCGCCCGCGGATCAGCCCCAGCGCCTCGGCGAGCTCATGCGCGGCGGTCGCGGGCGGAGCCAGCAGCGCGGTCCCGACGACCGCCGTGAACCGCGCGCTGTCCAGTTCCTCGGGCCGCAGCACCAGACGGTAGGCGGTCTCCGGACCGTGCACGGTGACCTGCTGCTCGGTGCGCAGCACGCGCGCGGCGGTGCCGTCCTGACCGGGATCGAGCGCGCGCCGCAGCTCCAGGACGCGCTTCTGCACCTCGTTGCGATTGCGCTGGTCCAGATGGCGCGGCCCGTCCGCCAACCCCCATACGTCCCGCCGCAGTTGACGCACCGGAACGGCCTCGCCCTCGGCGGCCACCAGACGGACCAGCAGCCGGGTGGTCAGCGGCGTCAGCCTGACCGGAATCCCGTCGACGTCGAGCTGGACCGGCCCCAGCACTTTGACCTGAATACGCACTCGTCCATCGGCCACCCGCGTCGCCCCCGCCGCGCCCCTGTATCACCCTGTGTCACCGAGAAGTGACAAGAAGATTATCATGAGGCCTTGGAGAAACCGTGTGGCCCAACTCCGCATACCCCTACGCTTTTTGAGGCTCTACGGCACCGGCCGCGCCCGAAGGGTTTTCGCCCGCAACACGATGGTGGCGTTCGGCGGAATATCGGCGGTGCTTCAGTTCGTCGGGCAATTCTTCCCCCGGAGCTTTCCCGATCCCGGCACGGTCACGGTGGTGTCGGTGGTGGCATGCGTGGTGTGGGGTCTGGTCCAGGCGCGCCCGGTGCCCCGGGTGGAGCAGGTGTTCCGGCGGCCCGATCTGACGGTCGTGGTCGAGGCGGGCGACCTGTTCGACCAGCCGGCGCATCTCGTCATCGGGTTCTGCGACACCTTCGACACCGCGTCGGCGGACGGCGAGGTCATCAACGCGGCCAGCGTGCAAGGGCAGTTGCTGCTCCGGCGCTACGACGATGACGTACGGCGCCTGGACGCCGAACTGCTCGCGGCGCTCGCCGGGGTCGCACCGGTCGCACGGGAGGACCGGGACCGTAAGCCGCTGGGCAAACTGGACCGGTACCCGGTCGGCACGGTGGCGGTCCTGGGCGCCCGGCCGCAGTTGGTGTTCGCGGTCGCGTACAGCCGTATCGGCAACGACTGTGTGGCCGCGTCCAGTGTGGAGGAACTCTGGCTCGGGCTCGGCCGGTTGTGGGACGCCCTGCACCGGCACGCCCAACTGGAGCGGGTGGCGATGCCGTTGGTCGGATCGGGGCTGTCCCGGCTCGATCACCTCGACCAGGACAGCCTGCTGCGGCTGATCCTGATGTCCTTCGTCGCCCGGTCCCGGGAGGGCGCGGTCTGCCGGGAGTTGAGGGTCGTGGTGCGGCCCGCAGATCTGGAACGGATCGATATGCGGGAGGTGGCGGCCTTCTTGAGAGTTCTCGCGTCTGGACTGGACCACGCCTGAAAGGAAAAGGGGGACGGACGCCGAAGCGTCCGTCCCCCTCCCCCCTTATTTCCTTTCGCTGTGATTCAGGCGAGCCGGCGATACGCGGAGAGGTTCTGGAAGTAGCGGGTGTCGCGCCATTCCGGCCGACTGTCGTCGAGTTGGCAGCCGGCCAGTTTCAGCCGCGCGGCGATCTTCGCGAGGGAGGCCTCCGTGCCGTCGAACCGGATGACGTTGATGCCCGCGGTGTCGGCGACATGCCGTAGCCGGCCGACCTCGACGATGACGGTCCGCTCCGGGTAGGCCATCAGCACCATGCCCAGCTCGATCAGCACGTTCTGCCGCGGCTGGCCGGTGAGTTGGGTCTCGTCGTCCCGTTCGCGGTTGCCGAGCAGATGCGGGTGGAGCTTGGCGACGTCGTCCGGGGTGAGCAGCACCAGGGCGGCCTGCGCCTGCGCCGGTGCGTTCATGACCACCTCACCGAGGAAGGGCGAGGGCTTGCCGGTGGCCCGCACCAACTCCTCCCACTCCAGGGGCCGTAGGTCGAGCCGGCGCAGCAGCCCGAACATCGCCTGCCGCACCTCTTCGTCCCGGCCGTGCACGACGAAGACGCTACGGCCGCGGTCGTGACCGGCGGGCGCCTGCCCGGAGGGCTGGTCGCCCGTCTGGTCGGAGGCCTGCGCCTCGGCGGCCGAAGTCGCGGGCGCCGCATGGTAGTTGTAGCCGAAGCCCTTGTTCTCCCCGCCGAGGATGACCTGGCTGTTGTCCCCGAACGTGTGGCTCTCGCTCATGACGGACCCCCTCCTCCGCTGCCGGACGAACCCGAATCGGCGCCCGGCGGATGGTAGTTGTACCCGAAGTTCTCGTTGTGCCCGCCGAGGATCGCCTGAGCGTTGTCCCCGAAAAGGATGTTGGTCTGCGCGCGGTCGTGGTCGGCGAGATCCACGTCGTGCTCCTCCAGGAACTGCCGGATGGTGTGCAGCAGTCGGCGCTCGACGATCTGCGAGTACTTCAGCGCGTCGGTCTTCTGGAAGAAGTGGTGGTAGGTGTCGCTGGTGGCCATCTCCCGGACGCTGGTCAGCGCGCCGCAGTCCACCGACGCGTTCGCGTAGCGGGCGAGCCGGAACTCGCTGGTGTCGACCGTCGCGCCCGCGGCCGTGAACTCGATGGTGGACCGCCCGCCCCGCCGGGGCCGCACCCACCGGCGCACCCGCTGCGGCAGGAACCGCTCGGGGAACAGCCGCAGCGGCCACAGCCAGAACGCCACGCACCAGCGCGGCACGGCCTTGACCATGTCCCACGCGACCCGCACCGCGAGCCGGGCGTCGAAGGAGTCAGGCAGTTGGTCGACGAGGTGGAACTCCCTTACCAGCGGCCCGAGTACGTAGGTGTAGAACTCGGTGTGCAGGGTGTCGCCCTTGAGGTCGAACCCGACGAAGATCGAGGTCACCAGCTCCTCGTTCCAGGATCCGACGCGCACGCACAGGTACTCGCGGGCCGCGTCGTAGTCCTCCCGCCAGTGGATGTCCGGCAGATCGTCCATGCCGGGCAGCTGGGACCAACCGCCGCCCAGCGTACGGTCGTTGGTGCGGATCGCCGTCGTGTAGCGGCGCTGCTCGACGGCCAGCCCCTCGATCCGTTCGTCCTGGCGGACCTCGTCGCGCAGTTCCGCGTCCATCCGGGCGGCGACGTACGAGGTGATCTTGTGGACGGTGAACGGCTTGACCGGTTTGCGTTCCACGTCGTCCAGGTCGGCCCCGGATCCCGTCCCGTTGACGTCGAAGTCCTTGCGCGCACCGAGGCGGTTCTTGGGCGCGCCGAGCAGGAGTTGGGCGTTCGCCCAGTCGCGCAGGGGCAGACCGGCGCCGACGAAGGGCCGGAACCCGCCGTAGAAGACCAGGCCTTCGTGGCTGCCCTGCTCGGAGTCGATCTTGCCGATCAGGGCAGGGGTGAGCCTGCCGTTGGCGGGATAAGCGCCGTCGAAGCCGCCGGCCGGGCCGGTCTCCTTCAGGCGGGTCATCAGGATGTGCAGGGTGACGACCCGGCGCAGATAGGCCGCGCCCCACAGCACCCAGAACAGGAGCTGCGCGCCGACGAAGGGACCGAGCGCGCCGTTGCTCAGCAGGATCAGCAGCAGGACCGCCGAACCGGCGCCGACTCCCCATTGGATACGGCGCAGTCGGCGCGCGGCGAGGGCGTGGGCGAGGACCGACACGGCGTCGTAGCCGTACGACGGCGCGACCACTCTGAAGCGTTTCCTGACCAGTTCGCGGATGACGTCCTTGCGGTAGCCGGGGTCGAGGTAGGTGCCCGCGGACAGCAGGCGGGTGGCCTTGGTCCGCGCGTACACGCGGGCGACCTGGGGCGGCGCCCCGGGCGGCGGCGGGACGGGCGGATAGCGGTGCGGTGCCTGTGTGCTCACGATGGTTCAGCGCTCCACTCGTGCGGGTCGGTCAGCCGATCGGGGTTGCCGTGCCGTGGGTGATCACACCGTCGAGCACGGTGTAGGCGGCGTTGTACGCGTGCGAAGTGCCGTCCGTCTGAAGGGCGTTGAGGACCACCGTCACCACGGTCCCCCGCACGGACACCTGGCTGATGGTGTCGCGCTGCGTGGTGGCGTAGCCCGCGACGAACGCGTCGTAGTCGGGGTCACCCAGGTTCTTGCCACCCATGGCCCAAGCCGTCGAGTAGTCACGGTTGTTGATCGCGGCGAAGTAGGCGGTGACGACGGCTTCCGGCTCCGCAGCGGTGGCGGTGGCGGTGCCTGTCGGGGTCGCCTGGTCCGTCGGGGTCGCGTCGCCCGTCGGGGTGGCCTCGTCGGTCGGGGTCGGGTCGGGCGTGGCGACCGGGTCGGAGGCGCCGTAGGGGCTCGCGGCGACGGATTGGGTGTACGTGTACGAGTACGACGCAGTGGGCGGGGTCCACGGCTGGGCCTGCGCGCCTCCTCCCCCGCTCGAGAAGGAACCGTCGACCAGCCCCAGCAGCAGGACGAGCAGCAGGGGCACCCCGATGACGGTGAGCCCCCAGGTGCGGGCGGCTCCGGGGGGCGGTATCAGGCCGCCGGC
>NZ_JAENRY010000090.1 GCF_016612545.1 Streptomyces sp. MBT65
CATGACCGCCCGCCCGCCAGCCGCACCCCGCCACAAGGCCCGCATTCTGATAGCCGCCGCAGTCGTCGCCGCCGTCCTCGCCGGTGCTGGAGTGTTCGTCGCTCGCATGGGCAACTCCGGGGACAGTACGGCCGCTTCGCGGCCCAGCCGCTCCGCTCCGGCCGGTGACGTGGTCGGTCCGGCCTCGCCCACCGGGCCCACGGGCGCTCACCGCTCGGGCGACGCCAAGCCCACCGGTCAGGGCGACGACGGGGCCCAGGCGCCGACGCAGCAGCACACAGGCAAGGGGGAGGACGCGGCAGACGGGCGGACTCCCAACGCCACCCCGACCAAGTCCGAGGCCGGCGGCGGCAGCGACCCGACGACCGGCGGAGCCACTCCCAGCTCCAGCCCTGCCCCCGCCTGCCAGCCCATCGGCAGCGGCAAGTACAACTGCCAGGTGTGGCGCAGCGCCAAGTCCTACACCGCGTCCGGCACCGAAGTCGGTGTCCTCGGCGCTGGTACCAACTACTTCTTCTGCCAACAGAACATGGGCCGCCGCGAGACGTACGGCCAGTGGACCAACGTCTGGTGGGCCAAGACGGACGACGACAGCGGCAACACCGACGTCTATGTCAGCGACGTCTACATCAAGGGCGGCGGCAACGACGATCCGGTCCCGGGACTGCCGGTCTGCTAAGGCCACCAGGGCGTCATGGCATCACAGCCTCAGTGCCCTTGTGCCCTCAGTGCCTCACTGCATCGGAGCCTCAGGGCAGTTGAGGCCTTACGAAGCCCTCCAACCCCGACTCCGTCACCAGCCCCACCTCCCGTAACACCCGCGTACCCCGCTCGCACAACTCCCGGTCCGCACGCGCCCGTGCGCAGAACTCCTCCGGTGTCCGCCCGAACAGCATCCTCAACTCCGCCGATCCACACAGCAGTTCGGTGAGCAGCGCCCGCTCGCCCGGATGCCGACGCGGCACACCCGTACCGTCATGCAGGACACCGTGCCGGTTGACATAGACGTACGCGCCCCGCATCAACGCCCCTGATCCAAGCGCGACTGGGAACTCGGCCCCGGACAACCACGCCCGGTCGTACGCCCCTTCGCTCGCGTCCACCACCGCAAGCTGCCGCGCGTCGAACCACGTCACGAACAACTCCCGTACGACACCAGGAGAGTTGACCGGCGACGCCGACACATACCCCACGCGGCTCACATGCGCCGAGACACCGACCTCGATGCCCGTGACTCGTACCTTCACCATCGGGACGGGAGACGTGATCTCGAACTCCGCCATCTTGTGGCGGAGTTGGCCGGGACAGGCGTTGGAGCCGATCGCGAGCACCGGAGTGCGGTCCTCGTACGTGACGCGGTCGTCGAGGGGCAACAGCAGGTCCCCGACGAGGAGTCCGGACGTGGCGGGCCACACGCCCGGGTAGCTGAGCGGATCCTCGCGCGGCGCCCCCGCCAGCCCCAGCTCCTCCAACGTAAGCAATGGACGCAACCTACTGCCGCCCACAGGGTCGTTCACCCCCCGCTCAGTCCGACGGCGGCAGCTCGCCCGAGCCCCGGGTGATCAACCGGGTCGGCAACTCGATGCGTTCCGGGGCGATGAGCGTGCCGTCCAGTTGACGGAAGAGGCGGTCCGCGGCCGTACGGCCGAGGGTCGCCGAGTCCTGGGCGACGACGGTCACGCCCGGCTGGAGCAGATCGGCGAGTTCGAAGTCGTCGAAGCCCACCAGGGCGACCCGACGGGCCTGTTCGGCGAGGACCCGGACGACGGTGACCGTCACACGGTTGTTGCCGGCGAAGATCGCGGTCACGGGGGAGGGGCCGGTCAGCATCTCCTCGGCCGCCCGGCGCACCCGCACAGGGTCGGTCACGCCGAGGGACATCCACGCGTCCTCGACCGGTATCCCCGCGTCCTCCATGGCGGCCCGGTAACCACGCAGTCGCTCAACAGCCGTGTGGATACGGGGCATGTCACCGATGAAGCCGATGCGCCGGTGGCCGTGGGCGATGAGATGGGTGACGCCGTCGCGCGCGCCGCCGTAGCTGTCGGACAGGACGACGTCCGCGTCGATCTGGCCGGCCGGGCGGTCGACGAAGACCGTCGCGACGCCCGCCTTGATCTCCGGCTCCAGATAACGGTGGTCGTCCCCGGCCGGGATCACCACAAGACCGTCCACGCGCCGCGCGCACAGCGCCAGCACCAACTCCTGCTCGCGGTCCGGGTCTTCGGCGCTGGAACCGTTGATGAGCAGGGCACCGTGGGCGCGGGCGACCTCTTCGACGGCGCGGCTGAGCGGGCCGTAGAACGGGTCGGCGAGGTCCTCCAGGACGAGGCCGATGCTGGCCGTGCGGCCCTTGCGCAGGACGCGGGCGCTGTCGTTGCGGCGGAAGCCGAGGGCGTCGATCGCCTCCTGGACCCGGCGCTCGGTGTCGGGAGTGACGCCCGGCTCGCCGTTGACCACGCGCGACACCGTTTTCAGGCCGACACCGGCGCGCGCGGCCACGTCCTTCATGGTCGGACGGTTGCCGTAGCGGTTCTCGGGGCGGCGGGCGGTCTCTGGCACGATGCGCTGTCCTGTCCTGTCGTCCACGGGGGATGCATAGGTCCATGGGTTTGTATGAGGATGTGGCGTCGAGCATAGAGCCTGGACAACGTTGTCATATGCGAGAGAGACTGTCCACCGAATATCTCCGGCCTGCGCCCCCACCGCGAGACCGGCCCAACTCACCTTCTGGTGGTTCTCATGTTTGACGGGGAGATCTGACACTGTGATGCACACCGACCTCGTGGCCGCGCTCGACATCGGCGGCACCAAGATCGCCGGGGCGCTGGTGGACGGCCACGGCAAGATCCTGGTGCGCGCGCAGCGCCCGACGCCCTCGCAGGACGACGGCGACACCGTGATGCGAGCCGTGGAGGAGGTGCTCGCCGAGCTGACCGCATCGCCCTCGTGGTCCCGTGCGAGCGCCCTCGGCATCGGCAGCGCGGGTCCCGTGGACGCCTCCGCCGGCACCGTGAGCCCGGTCAACGTGCCCGGCTGGCGCGACTATCCGCTCGTCGAGCGGGTGCGCGCGGCGACCGGGGACCTGCCCGTCGAGCTGATCGGCGACGGCGTGGCGATCACCGCGGCCGAGCACTGGCAGGGCGCCGCGCGCGGGCACGCCAACGCGCTGTGCATGGTGGTGTCCACGGGAGTCGGGGGCGGCCTCGTCCTCAACGGGCAGCTGCACCCCGGACCCACCGGCAACGCGGGCCACATCGGCCACATCAGCGTGGACCTGGACGGCGACGCCTGCCCGTGCGGTTCGCGCGGCTGCGTCGAGCGGATCGCCAGCGGTCCCAACATCGCCCGGCGGGCGGTCGAGAACGGCTGGCTGCCGGGCCCGGACGGCGACACCTCGGCCGCCGCGGTGGCCGCCGCCGCCCGCGCGGGCGACCCGATCGCCGTGGCCTCCTTCGAGCGGGCCGCGCAGGCCCTCGCCGCCGGGATCGCCGCCACCGCGACCCTGGTCGAGATCGACATCGCCGTGATCGGCGGCGGCGTCGGCAAGGCGGGCGACGTGCTCTTCACCCCGCTGCGCAAGGCGTTGAGCGACTACGCGACGCTGTCCTTCGTGCAGCGTCTGACGGTGACGCCGGCCCAAATGGGCACGGACGCAGGGCTGGTGGGAGCGGCCGCGGCCGCGCTCGCCGGGCGGACGAGCACGACCGCGGCCGGGGTGGTGTGAGGCACCGACCGGCGGAAACGTTCGTTCAGCGGCCGACGACCCCGATCAGCAGGTGAGTTGAGCGTCCGCCCAGTCCGCGTGGTCCGAGTCGATCCCGTCGCCACCGTCGGTGACGACGAGTCGGACCACCTGGGCGCCGGTCACGTCCGCCGTGATCGGCTGGGCGGGCATCGCGTTGGTGAGGACGCCGGTGGAGGCGACCTTCGTACCGTCCGCCCAGATCTCGAAGGCGACGGTTCCGTTGGCCCCCTTCTCGTCGTCCACACCGACGTCCGCGGTGACCTTCTCGCACGTCTTCCCGGTGTAGTACTCGACGTCGCTCGCGGCGTGTACGCCCAGCCCCTTGGCGTACACGACCCCGCCGAGACTGATCGGATGACCGTCCCCGGCGGCACTCTCCCCGTTGCTGGTGTTGCGCTCGACGGGCCCCCATCCATTGGTCGTCGACATCCAGGGAAGGTCGCCGAGGTACGAGGTGCCCGCGGGGGGAGCGACCACCACGGACGCGGTGAACGGCAGGGTGTCGGTCACGCGCGTACCGCTCGGTGAGCGGTAACTCGCCTTCAGCGTCAGGTCGTACGACCCCGTCGGCGTCCCCGCCGGAGCGGTGACCGTCCACCTGGTGCGCAGCGACCGGCCTGTGGCTACGGCCTTGGCGGTCGTCGACGACTTGGCCCGCACCTTCCAGCCCGCGGGCCCGGTCAGGCTCACCGAGACGTGCTCGGCGGTCGTACGGCCGAGGTCGGTGACCGTCGTCGTGAGTGCGGTCGGCTTGGCCGCCTGGACCAACGGGGCACTGTCCAGGCCGAGTTCGACGGCGGGCGGGTTCTTGATCGCGTGCCGGTCGGCGGAGACCCGTACGAGGACCGTGCCGTGGGCCGGGACCGTCGCGGAGATCGTGCCCGCGGTGTTGTAGCTCTGGTGCTGCCACAGGTCCCGCAGGGTGTACGCCTTGGCGTTCGGGAGGCCGACGGCCGCCGCGGTCGTGGCGATGCGCTGGGCGCTGCCGGACTCGTTGAAGAGCGCGACGCTACGACTGCCGTCCCGCATCGGCTTGGCGACGACCCAGCGTCCGCCCTCGGACGTGACAACGTTGCCCTGCTTGCCCAGCGGGTCCTGGTCGACCGCGATGACCTCCTTGTTGTCGAGGATGTCGAAGGTCGCGGCGGTCGCGGTACGGAGGTCGGAGCCGATGAGGAGCGGCGCGGCCATGATCGACCACAGCGAGAAGTGCGAGCGGTACTCGGTGTCCGTCATGCCGCCGTTGCCGACCTCCAGCATGTCGGGGTCGTTCCAGTGCCCGGGGCCGGCGTACGGAGCAAGTGGCAGGTTCTGCTTGAGGATCGACAGCATCGAGCCCCAGTTGTCGCTGATGTCACCGGTCGTGCGCCACAGATGTCCGACGTCCGCGGCCCACTCCCAGGGCTTGTTCTCGCCCCACTCGCAGATGCTGAAGACGATCGGGCGGCCGGTCGCCTTCAGGGCGTCGCGCATCGTGTTGTAGCGCAACTTGGCGTCCACGCCCTGGTTGTTGCAGTTGTCGTACTTGAGGTAGTCCACGCCCCAGTCGGCGAACTGCTGCGCGTCGCTGTACTCGTGGCCCAGGCCGCCCGGGAATCCCGCGCTGTTGCACGTCTTGGTGCCCGCGCTGGTGTAGATGCCGAGCTTGAGCCCCTTGGAGTGCACGTAGTCCGCGACGGCCTTGATGCCGTGCGGGAAGCGGACCGGATCGGGGACGAGCTTGCCGTCGGCGTCCCGGGACGGCAGGGCCCAGCAGTCGTCGAGGTTGACGTACTGGTAACCGGCGGCCTTCAGGCCCTTGCTGACGAAGAGGTCCGCAATGCCCTCGACCATGGACTCGTTGAACTCGGCACGGCAGTGGGTGGAGTTCCAGTTGTTGAAACCCATCGGAGGTGTGAGTGCCTGACCGTCGGCCAGGGCGGGGGAGAGGGGGTCCTGCACGGGGGCCGCGACTGCGGGCGCGGCGAGGCCCGCCGTGCACAACAGCCCTGCTGCGAGCGCTCCGAATGCTCTTCGGCGGGTCGTGCGGGTGTGGGGCTGACGCATGCTGACGTTCCTCCGGACTCGCGAGAGATGGGATCACTTCCTGTGCATGCCATGTGCGCGATTACGGTAGGACGTGTCGAACTCTGTTGGAAGAGGTGCGTATTTATTGTTCGACTTTCCATCGCGCAAGTTTTGAACACGTTCAACTTTCTGCGCTAGGCTCACTCCCGAACAGCCCGATCGGAAGGGGGAGCCCGGTGAAGATCGTCATTCCCGGCGGCACGGGACAGGTGGGCGCGATCCTCGAACGCGCCCTGACCGAGGCCGGCCACGAGGTCGTCGTCCTGACCAGGCGGCCGACGCGCGACCGCGAGGTGTGGTGGGACGGCGAGCGGCCGGGCACCTGGGCCCGGGAGATCGACGGCAGCGACGTCGTGATCAACCTGGCGGGCCGCAGCGTCAGTTGCCGCTACACCCCCGCCAACCTGAAGGCCATGATGGACTCGCGCGTGCGCTCCACCCGGGTCGTCGGCGAGGCGATCGCCGCCGCCGCGCACCCGCCGCGCGTCTGGCTCCAGATGAGCACCGCCACCGTCTACGCCCACCGCTACGACGCCCCCAACGACGAGGCCACCGGCGTGATCGGCGGCGCCGAACCCGACGTACCGGACTACTGGTCCTACAGCGTGGAGATCGCCAGGAACTGGGAGCGCGAGCAGGAGCGGGCCGACACCCCGCACACCCGCAAGGTCGCCCTGCGCGCCGCCATGGTGATGAGCCCCGACCGGGGCGGTGTCTTCGACGTCCTGTCGGGGATGGTCCGGCTCGGGCTCGGCGGTCCGGTCGCGGGCGGTGCCCAGTACATCTCCTGGATCCACGACCAGGACTTCGTCCGCGCGGTCGAGTTCCTTCTCGACCGCGACGACATCGCCGGACCGGTGAACCTCGCCGCCCCCGGACCGCTCCCGCAGCGCGCCTTCATGCGCGTCCTGCGCGCCGCCCGCGGCGTCCCGGTGGGGCTGCCCGCCACCAAGTGGATGGCGGAGCTGGGCGCCTTCGCGCTGCGCTCGGACACCGAACTCCTGCTCAAGAGCCGCCGGGTGGTCCCGGGGCGGCTGCTGGCCGAAGGGTTCACCTTCGACCATCCGCAGTGGCCGGAAGCGGCCGTCGACCTCGTACGGCGGGCCCGGGACGGGGCGGGTTCCACCCGGCGGCCGGTCCGGGCGTGACCCCGGCGCGCTTCGTCAGTTGAACGGGGCATGAAGAAGCGCAGCATGCTGGCCATCGCCTCCCTCGCCACCGGTTTCGTCGTCGCCGCGATCTCCCCGTCGCACTCGCACGACCACGACGTACTCGGCGATCTGAACGTCAAGGACACCGTGGGCTCCATGGATCACCTCGTCAGTGACGGCAGCTTCGCCGTCGACGAGAACGCCCTGGGACAGAACAGCTGACACCGGTCGGAAAGCTCGGCGCCGGTGCCCCGTCGGAGGGGGCACCGGCGCCGTCGTATGCACGCCCTCAACTGCGGCTGGTTTCCGTGGCAGGGTGGAACGGGCAAGCCTCAGGGGGCCAAGAGAAGAGGGGGAACTGTCCGTGATCGTCTGGATCAACGGTGCGTTCGGTGCAGGCAAGACCACCACCGCACGGGAACTGATCGACCTGATCCCGAACAGCACGTTCTTCGACCCCGAGATCATCGGCGGGGCACTCCCGAAGCTGCTCCCGCCCAAGCACCTCGCGGAGGTCGGCGACTTCCAGGACCTGCAGATCTGGCGGCGGCTCGTGATCGAGACGGCGGCCGCCATGCTCGCCGAGCTCGGCGGGACCCTCGTCGTCCCGATGACACTGCTGCGCCAGGAGTACCGGGACGAGATCTTCGGCGGCCTCGCGGCCCGCCGGGTCACGGTCCGGCATGTGCTCCTCGCCCCGGCGGAAACGATCCTGCGCGAGCGAATAGCCGGCCGGGAGGTCCCACCGGACCTCCCCGACGGCGAGATCCGGATGCGGCAATGGGCGTACGACCACATCGAGCCGTACCGCACCGCGCTCGCCTCCTGGCTCACCGCCGACGCGCATCTCGTCGACACCAGTGCCCTCACCCCGTACGAGACGGCCTGCCGGATCGCCGAGGCCGTCGGCAGCGGTGCCGTGCCCGTGTGCGACATCGTGCAGACCCCGGAGCCCACCTCCGAGACCCTCGCGGCCGGAGTGCTCCTCTTCGACGAACAGGACCGCGTGCTGCTCGTCGACCCCACCTACAAGGCCGGCTGGGAGTTCCCCGGCGGTGTCGTCGAACCCGGCGAGGCACCCGCCCGGGCCGGTATGCGCGAGGTCACCGAGGAGACCGGCCTCGTGCTGGACGAGGTACCCCGACTGCTCGTCGTCGACTGGGAACCGCCCGCACCGCCCGGCTACGGCGGGCTGCGCCTCCTCTTCGACGGCGGCCGGCTGGACGCCGCCGTGGCCGACCGACTGCTGCTGCCCGGGCCGGAGTTGCGCGGCTGGTGCTTCGCCAGCGAGGAGGAGGCCGCCGACCTGTTGCCGCCGGTCCGCTACGAGCGGCTGCGGTGGGCGCTCAGGGCCCGGGAACGCGGCGCCGCGCTCTATCTGGAGGCGGGCGTACCGCTCGGCTGACGACCTGTCAATTTGCGCTCTGATCAACGATGTTGGTCGTGACTTTGCCTTTTCGGGGACACCACCTGGGGACTTTGCGGGGTGTGGGTCGTTCCGATAACAAAGCGAGGGTGAATTGTCGCCTTCCCGGTATGAACAGGAACGTGAAGAAGGTACGTCGGAGCTCTAACGTCTTTGCGCAGCTCAGTTCTCTCGCGGCCGCCGGCCGCCTCGACGGGACCGGACATTTCGCCGGTCGAAGGAGAGGAACATGCGCGTGCCATCCTCGGCCCTCACCCGGGCCCTCACACTCGCCGCCGGGCTCGTCCTGGTGCTCACCGCCTGTAGCAGTGGCGGCGGAGGCGGCGACTCCAGCAAGGGCAGCTCGGCCGGGCTCACGTCCTGCAACACCGTGGGCAAGGCCAACACCTGCAACTCGGCCACCACCAAGTCCGGCGGAACGTTCACCTACGTGCTGGAGAAGAACATCCAGCAGTGGAACGTCCAGGACGTCAACGGCAACACCTTCGAGAACGGGGAGGCCCTGGAGGTCGTCCTGCCGCAGGTGTTCATACCCCAACCGGACTTCACCGTCGCCCTCAACACCGACCTGGTGACCTCGGCGACGCAGACCAGCACCAGCCCGCAGACCATCGTCTACAAGATCAACCCGAAGGCGGCGTGGAACGACGGGACGCCCATCACCGCCGACGACTTCATCTACTACTGGCGCACCAACAACGGCAAGGACTGCCCGCCGCCGCCCGCCAGCGACTCCACGCAGACCAAGGGCTGTCTGCCGCAGAGCACCGCGGGCTACGACCGGATCAAGTCCCTCACGCCTTCCGACAACGGCAAGACCGTCACGCTGGTGATGACGAAGCCGTACTCGGACTGGAAGTCCCTGTTCGGCGCGGGCTATCCGCTCTACCCGGCCCACACCGCGGAGAAGATCTCCGGTGCCAAGGTCGGTGACGCCACCGCCATGACGGCCACACAGATGGCCCAGGCCTGGCAGTACTTCCTGAAGACACCGCCCACCAAGTACCCCACCGCGGGCGCCTACAAGATGCAGCAGTGGGTCGACAACGACCACGCCACCTATGTGCCCGACCCGAAGTGGACCGGCGCGAAGAAGGCCACTCTCCAGCGGCTGATCTTCAAGGTGATCTCGGACGCCACCCAGGAACCGACCGCCCTCAAGAACAACGAGGTTCAGGCGATCTACCCGCAGCCCGAGGTGGACCTGGTCAACCAGGTCAAGGACATCCCCGGTGTCACCTACACCATCGGCAACGGGCTGACCTGGGAGCACTTCGACCTCAACCTGCACAACCCGGTGCTCGGCAAGTATCTGCCGCTGCGGCAGGCGATGTTCACGGCGATCAACATCAAGGACATCATCGCCAAGACGGTCGGTCAGTTCGACCCGGCCGTGAAGCCGCTCGGCAACCACAACTTCGTTCCCGGGCAGGCCGGTTACAAGGATCTGGTCACCAGCACCGGCCAGGGGTCGGGTGATCTGACCAAGGCGAAGAAGTACCTCACGGACGCCAAGTTCACCGGTGTGGGCACGGCGTTGAAGACTCCGGACGGCAAGGCCGTCGGACCCTTCAACTGCCGCTACACCACCGGCAACCAGATCCGGCAGAGCGAGTGCCAGATCCTGCAGAGCAACCTGGCGAGCCTCGGCATCAAGGTCACCATCAAGCCGATCGGCGCCGCCGACCTCGGCACGGTCCTCTCCGGGCACCAGTACGACATCATCGTCTTCGCCTGGGTCGCGGCACCGTTCCCGAGCAGCGGCGCCCAGCAGAACTGGTTCACCGGCGGTGGCGGCAACTTCGGTGGCTACAGCAACAAGACGGCCGACTCCCTGATCTCCCAGGCCGTGGGTGAGACCGACGCGACGAAGGCCGCCGCGCTCCTCAACCAGGCCGACCAGCTCATGGTGAACGACGCCTACGTCCTGCCGCTCTACCAGAAGCCGACGTTCCTCGCCGTGCAGACGCGGTTCGTGAACATGCGGAACAACGCCACGAACGTGGGCCCGGCCTACAACACCGGTGAATGGGGCCTGAAGAAGTAGTCCCTCAGTCAGAGGAAACAGCTCCACCGGCACGCCCGCCGGGCCCGTCCCCGCAGACACCGGGGCCGGGCCCGGCCGGGACGGCATCACCGACCCGCCGGCCTCCGAGAGAAGACCGCATGCTCGCCTACACCGTGCGCCGCATCCTCGTCTCCATACCCGTTCTCGTCGTCTCGACGTTCATCGTGTTCCTCGTCGTCATCAACTCCGGTGATCCGGTGGCGAACTTCGCCACCTCACGACAACCCGCGCCCAGCCAGGCGGCGGTGACCGCCTTCGCGCGGCACATCCACGCCAACCAGCCGGTCATGGAACGCTATTGGAACTGGATCACCGGCGTCCTGCACGGCGACTTCGGCCCGTCCGTGCAGGCCAACCTGAACATCGGACACGACCTGTTCACCCGCTTCAAGGTGACCATCACCCTGGTCGCCGCGGCGATGATCCTCGCGCTGATCATGGCCGTCGTCTTCGGCGTGTTCAGCGCCATCCGCCAGTACTCCGCCGCCGACTACACCATCACCTTCTTCGGCTTCCTCTTCCTCGCCATGCCCGTGTTCTGGTTCGCGGTCCTGCTCAAGCAGGCCGGGATCTGGTTCAACCAGAAGACCGGCAGCCAGTTCCTCGGCACCATCGGAGAGAAGTCGCCGTACCTCGAAGTCGACACCACCTGGAACGAGTTCACCGACCACGTGGGCCACCTCATCCTGCCCACCATCACCCTCGCGCTGGTCTCCTTCGCGTCCTGGACCCGCTACACCCGTGCCTCCATGCTGGAGGTCCTCAACAGCGACTACGTACGGCTCGCCCGCGCCAAGGGCCTTCGGCGCGGCAAGGTGATGACACGGCACGCGCTGCGCACCGCCCTCATCCCGCTGGCCACCGTCACCGCGCTCGACATCGCGATCATCCTGGGCGGCGCGGTGATCACGGAGACGATCTTCCAGTGGCACGGCATGGGCGAGATGCTGGTCCAGGCGGCGACCACGCTCGACGTCTACCGCACCATGGCCTGGCTGTTGCTCTCCGCCGTCGTCGTCATCGGGTTCAACCTCATCGCCGATCTGCTCTACGCCGTACTCGACCCGAGGATCCGCTATGACTGACATCGAGGCACCGGGGTCCGCGGGCACTCAACTACCCCGTGGGGACCACGAGTTCACCGTACGACAGCGCACCCAGACCCAGCTGGTGCTGCGCCGCTTCGTGCGGCACCGGGCCGCGATGGTCAGCCTCGTCGTGTTCCTGCTGATCATCCTGTGGGCGTTCATCGGTCCGCACCTGTGGCACTACTCGTACGCGAAGTACACCGAGGACAACTCCAAACCCCCTTCCTGGAAGCACCCGTTCGGCACCGACTCCTCGGGCTACGACGGCTACGCACAGGTCATGCGCGGCACCCAGACCTCGCTGAAGATCGCCATCATGATCGCGCTCGGCTCCACCTTCCTCGGTGCGATCTGGGGAGCCGTCGCCGGCTTCTACAAGGGCATCGTCGACGCCGTCATGATGCGCATCGCGGACCTGGTGCTTACGCTGCCCCTGTTCGCGATCGCCCTGGTCATCTCCTCCCGCACCGGCGGCTCCTGGTACTGGATCGCCATCGTGATCGCCGGGCTGACCTGGGCGTACGTGGCCCGGGTGGTGCGCTCTTCGGTGCTGTCGCTGCGCGAGAAGGAGTTCATCGAGGCGGCGCGGGCGCTCGGCGCCTCGGACACCCGGATCATCTTCCGGCATCTGCTGCCGAACGCGCTGGGCCCGATCATCGTCAACGCGACGATCCTGGTGGCGACCGGCATCCTCACCGAGACCGCGCTCTCCTTCCTCGGCTTCGGTGTCCAACCGCCCGACACCTCCCTGGGGTTGCTGGTCTCCCAGGCGCAGACGGCGGTCGACACCCGGCCCTGGCTCTTCTACATCCCCGGCGCGTTCATCATCGCGATCGCGCTGACCATCAACTTCATCGGCGACGGACTGCGCGACGCCTTCGACCCCCGGCAGCAAAGGGTGCGACAGTGACGACCACGAGTCATGGAGTGCACGAGGTCCCCGTGACGTCCGCGGTGCTCGAAGTCGAGGACCTCAGCGTGGAGTTCGGCACGGAGGACGGGACGGTACGGGCCGTGCGCGGCGTCGGCTACCGGCTCGACCGGGGCGAATCGCTGGGCATCGTCGGCGAGTCGGGGTCCGGGAAGTCGGTGACCGCCCTCGCCGTCATGGGCCTGCTGCCGACCGGCGCCAAGGTGAGCGGCTCGGTCCGCTTCGAGGGCACGGAACTGCTCGGTCTCTCCGACGCGCGCCTGTCCGACCTGCGCGGCAGCGGCATCGCGATGATCTTCCAGGACCCGATGACCTCGCTCAACCCCGTCTACAACGTGGGCTATCAGATCAGCGAGACCCTGCTCCGGCACAACCCCGGGATGACCCACAAGGACGCCCGCAAACGGGCCGTGGAACTCCTCGGCACGGTCGGCATCCCCAGCCCCGAGCGGCGCGTCGACACCTACCCGCACGAGATGTCCGGCGGGATGCGCCAGCGCGTCGTCATCGCGATCGCGATGGCCAACGACCCGGACGTGATCATCGCCGACGAGCCGACCACCGCCCTCGACGTCACCGTGCAGGCCCAGATCCTCGAAGCGCTGGAGACCGCCCGCGCCGAGACCGGCGCCGCGCTCGTCCTCATCACCCACGACCTCGGAGTGGTGGCCGGCCACACCGACCGGGTCGCCGTCATGTACGCGGGCCGGATCGTGGAGACCGGGTCGGTCGAGGACATCTTCTACACCCCCCGCATGCCCTACACCCTGGGCCTGCTCGGCTCCCTGCCCCGCCTCGACCGCGAGGAGGCACGGCTCACCCCCATCGGCGGATCACCGCCGAGCCTGCTCAACCTGCCACCCGGCTGCCCCTTCTCCCCCCGCTGTCCGATGCGCCGGGACGTGTGCGACACCGACGAACCCGTCCTGCGCAGGGCGGGCGGAGATCTGCACCTCAGCGCCTGCCACTTCGCCGACGAACTCGTCGACACCGGCGCCGACCAGGTCTTCGACGCGGTCGGCGCGGACGCCGAGGCCCTGGCCCGCTTCGCCGACGCGGCGCCCGCCACGAACCCCGAGGAGGACCCCGTATGACCGCGCCCGCGCAGGCCGCCACCCCCCTGCCGCCGCTGCCCGGCCACGGCGGCACCGGCGAACCGGTCCTCCAGGTAAGGGACTTGGTCAAACACTTCCCGGTCATGTCCAAGGGCGTCATCCGCCGGCGCGTCGGCGACGTGCACGCCGTCTGCGGGGTCTCCTTCGACCTCTACGCGAACGAAACCCTGGGCCTGGTGGGGGAGTCGGGCTCCGGCAAGACGACGATCTCCCGCACCGTCCTCGGCCTGGAACGGGCCACCGCGGGCCAGGTCCGCTACGGGGAGCACGAGCTGACCAAGCTGAGCAGACGTCAGATGCGGCCGCTGCGCCGCGAGTTGCAGATCGTCTTCCAGGACCCGTACGCCTCCCTGGACCCGCGGATGACCGTCCACGAGATCGTCGCCGAGCCGCTGCGCATCCACGGCCGGTACGGAGCCGGGGCGGGCGGCGAGGTGAGCGAACTCCTGCGGCTGGTCGGACTCAACCCCGAGCACGGCAACCGCTTCGCCCATGAGTTCTCCGGCGGGCAGCGCCAACGCATCGGCATAGCAAGGGCGTTGGCCCTGCGCCCGAAGGTCGTCATCCTCGACGAACCGGTGTCGGCCCTCGACGTGTCGATCCAGGCCGGTGTTCTCAACCTGCTCATGGACCTGCAGAGCGAACTCGGCCTGTCCTTCCTGTTCGTCGCCCACGACCTGTCCGTGATGCGGCATGTGGCCGGCCGGGTCGCCGTCATGTACCTGGGCCGCCTGGTCGAGATCGCCCCGGCCCGCCAGCTCTTCGCCCGCCCGGCGCATCCGTACACCCAGGCGTTGGTCTCCGCCATCCCGCTGCCCGACCCGCGCAAGGAACGCGCCCGGAAACGGATCACCATCCAGGGCGACGTCCCGAGCCCGGTCCGCCCGCCCAGCGGCTGTCGCTTCCGCACCCGCTGCCCGAAGTTCGCGAACCAACTCACCGACAGCGAACGGACGTCGTGCGTCGAGGAGGCCCCGGCGCTGGTGGACCGGGGTGGTGGCAACCCGGTCGCCTGCCACTACGCGGAGAGCATGGAGCTGTTGTAGCCGAGTTCCTCGGCGGACGGGTACGGCGTCAGCCTGCTCCCGTCCATGAAGCGCCGGTTGAAGTCGCCCACGGTCAAAGCGAGTCGGGCGTACCGGGAGATGAGCGCGGCGGCCGCACCCGGGATGCCCTCGGGCTGCTTGCCGTCAGAGCACGCGCGGATGAACTCCAGCCGCTCGTCCGGCCCGTAGCCGTACTGGTCCACGACGAGCCAGTGCACCAGATAGGAGAAGGCGTAGGCGCGGTCGTAGTGGAGGTGGCGGTCGTAGAAGTCGCTTTCGTCCGCCGCGAGTTTGAAACGCGGGGAGAGCGCCAGGCCGTAGTCGGCGAGATGGAGCTGCTGCCCGTCGGTGAGGATGTTCCTGAAGTGGACGTCGAAGTGCAGGAGTTGCCGCTCGCGGAGGAAGCCGGTGACGGCATCGAGGCCCTGCTCCACGAGGGCGCAGGCGATGTCGGCGTCGTCGGTGCGGAGTTGGGCGTTCAGCCAGTCGTGGACGGTGAGCGGCAGGTGTTCCATGAACAGCGTCAGGCTCGCGGACGCCGTGCGCAGGGCCTCGATGTGCTCACGTCCGGCGCCCCAGTACGCCACGGTCCGTTCCACGTCGGCGAGTTCGTCGGGCAGCGGCTGCTCCGGGTCGGGCAGGACCCGCCAGTGGTGCAGCAGCGGGAAGCCCGAAAAGCGGTCGGACAGCACCCAGTTGGTCGTCATCTCGTGGACGGCCAGCTCACGCCAGACGCCGAAGCCGGGACTGGGGAGCGCGCCGATGCCGTAGTGGCAGAAGGCGGGTGCCCCGAACACGTTGGCCGTGGACCGCACGTTCTCCGGATGCCGCTCCAGGTCCGTGAGCGGCATCCGCTTCACGAACACCTTTCTGCCGTCGACCTCGATCAGCGCCGAGCGCCCGCCGATGCCGGACCCCAACGGCGTTCCGGACGCGACCAGTTCGGCGAGTTCGTGGTCGGAGAGGAGGGCGAGGGAGGTGGCGATGTCACTGTGGGCGGCGATGCGCGCGGTGCGGGACATGCGCCCATCCTCGTTCAGGCGGCGCCGAGCCGGACGGTCATCTCGACGCTCACCGTGTCGTCCGCGCCAAGCCCCTGCGGCTTCCGCACGGCGTTCTTGAGCGGCAGCAGATAGCCGCCGTCCTTGGGGAAGAGGGACGTCGTGAACCCGACCCCGCCGATCCGCGCCTCGACGGGGATCACTCCCCAACCGTACGAGGCCATGGCGGCGACCTCACGGATGTCCGCCGACTCCTCGTCCGGCACGGGGACGAAGTAGTACGGCGAAGGGCCGCGCCACTCGATCACCCGCCCGGTGAAGACGAACCGCATTGCTTCGAACCCCCAACACCCCTCAGAACGCGCTCAGTTGGCCGCGTAGTTCTGGAGGAACAGCGCCTCCGCCACCGACAGCCGCTCCAACTCCTCCGGCGACACGCTCTCGTTGACCGCGTGGATCCGGGCCTCCGGTTCGCTGAGGCCGATGAGGAGGATCTCCGCCTGCGGGTAGAGGGCGGCGAGGGTGTTGCACAGCGGGATGGAGCCGCCCTGGCCGGCGTACTGCATCTCCTGGCCCGGGTAGGCGACCGCCATCGCGTCGGCCATCGCCGTGTACGCCGGGCTCGTCGTGTCGGCGCTGAAGGGCTGGCCCTGGCCGATCTGCTCGGTGCTGACACGGGCGCCCCACGGGGTGTGGGCCTCCAGGTGGGCCTGGAGCAGCTTGGTCGCCTCGGCCGCGTCCACGCCCGGCGGGACGCGGAGGCTGACCAGCGCGCGGGCACCGGCCTGCACGGACGGGGTGGCGCCGACGACCGGCGGGCAGTCGATGCCGAGGACCGTGACGGCCGGGCGCGCCCAGAGCCGGTCGGCGACCGCGTCGGAACCGGTCAGCTCGACGCCGTCCAGCACCTTCGCGTCCTTGCGGAACTGCTCCTCGTCGTACGCCAGCCCGTCCCAGGTCGCGTGCGCCGCGAGCCCGTCGACCGCCGTCGAACCGTCCTTCGCGCGCAGCGAGTCCAGTACGCGGATCAGCGCGGCCAGCGCGTCGGGCGCGGCGCCGCCGAACTGGCCCGAGTGCAGGTTGCCCTCGAGGGTGTCGATCCGGACCCGCACCATGGTCATGCCGCGCAGGGTCGAGGTGACCGTGGGCAGCCCGACCCGGAAGTTGCCTGTGTCGCCGATCACGATCGTGTCGGCCGCGAGCAGCTCGGGGTGTGCCTCGGCGTACCGCTCCAGGCCGCCGGTGCCCTGCTCCTCCGAGCCCTCGGCGATCACCTTCACGTGCACCGGGACCCCGCCGTTCGCCTTGAGGGCGCGCAGCGCGAGCAGATGCATGATGAAGCCGCCCTTGCAGTCGGCGGCACCGCGCCCGTACCAGCGGCCGTCGCGCTCGGTCAGTTCGAAGGGCGGGGTCGTCCAGCCGGCCTCGTCCAGCGGCGGCTGCACGTCGTAGTGGGCGTACAGGAGCACGGTCTTCGCGCCCTCGGGGCCGGGCAGGTAGCCGTAGACCGACTGTGTGCCGTCCGGGGTGTCGAGCAGGGCCACGTCCTGGAAACCCTCGGTGCGCAGGGCGTCGGCGACCCAGCGTGCAGCGCCCTCGCTCTCGCTCTTCGGGAACTGGTCGAAGTCCGCCACCGATTGGAAAGCCACGAGCTCGGTGAGCTCGGTCCTCGCCGTGGGCATCAGCGAGGCGACGGTCTCGGCGACCGGATTCGACGACATGGGCACGCTCCTTGTGGGTGCGACGTTGTACGAATGATGCCGTCGATCCTCCCACAACGGCCTGTGGCGATGTCCGCCGTAGGATGCGGGGGACAGGTGCGGCAGCGGCTTGATCGGGAGCAGTAGACCATCGTGAGCAGCGAGAACTCTTCGGCGGGCGACGAACAGCGGGTGTGGGACGTCGTCGTGGTGGGCGCGGGACCCGCGGGGGCTTCGGCCGCCTATGCGGCGGCGGTCGCGGGACGGCGCGTGCTGTTGCTGGAGAAAGCCGAGCTGCCCCGCTACAAGACATGCGGCGGCGGCATCATCGGACCTTCGCGCGACTCCCTCCCCCCCGGCTTCGAACTGCCGCTGAAGGACCGGGTGTTCGCCATAACGTTCTCGAACAACGGGCGCTTCACGCGGACCCGGCGGTCCCGGCAGATGCTGTTCGGGCTGATCAACCGGCCCGAGTTCGACCAGCAGCTCGTCGAGCACGCGCAGAAGGCGGGCGCCGAGCTGCGCACGGGCGTCACCGTGACACGGGTCGAGCAGCACGGCTCCGCGGTGCCCGACCGGCGTACGGTCGCCGTCGTCCTCCAGGGCGGTGAGACGGTCCTCGCGCGGGCCGTCGTCGGCGCCGACGGCAGTGCCAGCCGCATAGGGGCGCACGTCGGGGTCAAGACCGACCAGGTGGATCTGGGCCTGGAGGCGGAGATCCCGGTGCCGGAGACCGTTGCCGAGGACTGGAAGGGGCGGGTGCTCATCGACTGGGGCCCGATGCCCGGGAGTTACGGCTGGGTCTTCCCCAAGGGGGACACGCTCACGGTCGGGGTGATCTCCGCGCGCGGTGAAGGCGCCGCCACCAAGCGGTACTTGGAGGACTTCATCGCCCGGCTCGGCCTCGCCGGCTTCGAACCGAGCATCTCCTCCGGTCACTTGACCCGCTGCCGGGCCGACGACTCACCGCTGTCGCGCGGCCGGGTGCTGGTCTGTGGAGACGCGGCGGGCCTGCTGGAGCCGTGGACCCGCGAGGGCATCTCGTTCGCGCTGCGCTCGGGGCGGCTCGCGGGGGAGTGGGCGGTCCGGATCGCCGAGGCGCACGACGCCGTGGACACCCGCCGCCAGGCGCTGAACTACGCGTTCGCGATCAAGGCGGGGCTCGGTGTGGAGATGAGCGTCGGCAAGAGCATGCTGGCGATCTTCGAGAAGCGCCCCGGTCTGTTCCACGCCGCCCTCACCGGCTTCCGGCCGGCCTGGAAGGCCTTCATGGACATCACCCGGGGCTCGACGACGCTGGGCGAACTCGTCCGCAGCCATCCGATGGCCCAGCGCGCGCTGACCGCGGTCGACCGCAGGAACGCGGAGCCGGTGGAAGTCGTAGCGCCCGAGGAGGGCGAGGTCAGCTCCTGACCGTGACGTGGAACACCGGGTGGTCGGGGGCGATCCGGAGCAACTCGTCGTCGGAGGAGTCCGGGCCGACTCCTCCGAAGAACACCCCGACCTCGGCCTTCCAGCGCTTGAGGTAGGCGCGCAGCAGCGGCACCTTGTCGTCGCCGGTGACCTCGGTCGCGGTGAAGGTGTCGACCTTCTTGCCGAGCCGCAGCTCACCGCCGCCCGCCGCCCGCATGTTGTGCGTCCACTGGACGTGCCCGCGCGGGGCGACGAGGTACTGCTGTCCGTCCACCGTCAGCAGGTTCACCGGGGTGGTCCGCCACTCGCCGCTCTTGCGGCCGCGGACCGCCAGCACCCGTGAACCCCAGACGCTGAGTCCGCGGCGGGTGAACCAGGCGACGGCGCGGTTGAAGACGTTCACGGTGAACCAGCCGGGCTTCTGGACGTGGGTGCTCATGACGACTCCTGGGCTTTGTTCAGGAGAGCGCGGCTCACTTTTGTGAGCACTGCTCTCGCTCTCGGGAACAGTCTGCATCGGCTTCCCGATCCAATGCAAGAGCGGTGCTCTCTTTTTTGTTCGCCGATCTCGTTTGTGTGCACTGCTCTGAATCCATGCGACACTCACCTGTATGAGCACCACACAAGGCGCCCGCGCACGGGCCAGGATCGAGGTCACCGCGGCCATCAAGGACGAGGCGCGCAGACAGCTCGCCGCCGAGGGCGCCGCGAAGCTCTCGCTGCGCGCCGTGGCCCGTGAACTGGGCATGGTCTCCTCCGCCCTGTACCGGTACTTCCCCAGCCGCGACGACCTGCTGACCGCTCTCATCATCGACGCGTACGACTCCGTCGGCGAGGCCGCGGAAGCGGCACACTCCGAGGTCGTGGACGCGGTCCCGCTGCGGCGCTGGACCGCCGTGTGCGAGGCGGTACGCGGGTGGGCGCTCGGGCATCCGCACGAGTACGCGCTGATCCACGGCTCGCCGGTCCCGGGGTACGTCGCGCCCGAGAGCACCGTGCCGTCGGCCGCGCGTGTCGCCCTGCTCCTCATCGGCATCGCGCGGGACGCCCACCGGGCCGGCACCCTGACCGAGCCCCCGTTCCCGGCCGACCTCCACCCCGAGGCGGAGCGCATGGTCGCGGACTTCGCCGGTGATCTCCCGCCAGGCGTGGCCGTGGCCCTGGTGGCCGCCTGGGCCGAGCTGTACGGACTGGTCAGCTTCGAGCTGTTCGGTCAGTTCCGCCGCGTGGTGGAGGACCGGGGGCCGTTCTTTCGGTATGCGGTACGACGCCTCGCCCTCGCGGTGGGTCTCGCGGAAGGCTGACCGGGGGACGTACTCCCGTACTCCCCGGGAAGTACGCGTGATCACCCCGTCCGGCTGACGCCCTCGGCCCCGCCCGGCGTCTAGCGTGACGTGCATGGACGAGCAGCGCGTACGCGGCGGGGGACCGCCCCGGTGGTGGCGCCACGGACCGCCGTGGGGCGAGGTGGCGGCCCCGACGCGGTGGCCGTGGCGTTCCACGGTGCTGGTCACCCTGTTCGTGTTGATCGGCAGCAGCTTCGCCTCGCACGGCCAGCCCGACCGTGTCCCGCTCGACCTCTACGCGCGCGTGCTGCTCGTCGCCGGATCGGCGCTGCTCCTGTGGCGCCACCGGTATCCCGTGGGGGTGGCCTTCGGGACCGTGCTCGCCGCCGTGCTCTACTTCGGCGCCGGATACGCGTACGGCCCCGTCTTCCTGCCCGTCGCGCTGGCCTGCTTCAGCGCGCTCGTCGCGGGACGCCGGTGGGCGGCCTGGTCCGCGCTCGGCGCGCTCTGGACCGCGCACCTCCTGGTCGCGCACTGGCTCTTCCGCTGGCTGCCCCCGCAGCACGACCACGCGATGCCGTGGGGCCGTGAACTGGCCGTCGCCACCTGGGTGGTGGCCATCGCCGCGGTCTCCGAACTGGCCCGCACCCGTCGCGACCAGTGGGCCCGGGAGCGCGCCGAGCGCGCCCAGGCGGCCCGCCGCCGCGCCGACGAGGAACGGCTGCGCATGGCCCGCGAACTGCACGACGTCCTCGCGCACAGCATCTCCGTCATCAACGTCCAGGCGGGCGTCGGCCTCGCCCTCCTCGACTCCGACCCCGAGCAGGCCCGCACGGCCCTCACCACCATCAAGGCCGCCAGCAAGGAGGCGCTCGGCGAGGTCCGCCAGGTCCTCGACAGCCTGCGTACCCAGGGCGACGCCCCGCGCGCCCCGGCCCCCGGCCTCGACCGGCTGCCCGAACTGGTGCAGCAGGCGGCGAGCGCAGGCCTCACCGTCACGCTCGACGGAACACCGCCCCGCCTTCCGCCCGGCACCGACCTCGCCGCCTTCCGCGTCGTCCAGGAGGCCCTCACCAATGTCGTACGACATTCCGGTTCACGGCACGCGCGCGTGCACATCGGGCACGAAGACGGCGCGCTACGGCTGCGTATCGACGACGACGGCCCCGCGACCGGCGCGGACGTCGGGGGCAGCGGCAACGGACTGGCCGGGATGCGGGAGCGGGCCGCCGCGCTCGGTGGCACGATCGAGGCGGGCCCGCGCCCGGACGGCGGCTTCCGGGTGCTCGCGGTACTGCCGTTGAAGGTCACGCCGAAGGAGGACGACCGGTGATCCGGGTACTGCTCGCCGACGACCAGGCCCTGGTCCGGGCCGGCTTCAAGGCGCTGCTGGACGCGCAGCCGGACATCGAGGTGGCCGGCGAGGCGTCCGACGGCGAGGAGGCCGTGCGCACGGTGCGCGAACTGCGCCCGGACGTCGTCCTGATGGACATCCGCATGCCGCTGCTCGACGGCCTGGCCGCGACCCGCCGGATCACCGGGGACGGCGGTCTTGAGGACGTGAAGGTGGTCATGCTGACGACCTTCGAACTCGACGAGTACGTCTTCGAGGCGATCCGCTCCGGTGCCTCCGGCTTCCTGGTCAAGGACACCGAACCGGACGAACTCCTGCGCGCCGTAAGGGCGGTGGTCGACGGCGACGCGCTGCTCTCGCCCGGGGTGACCCGCCGCCTGATCGCCGAGTTCGCGGCCCGCTCCAAGGAACCGGCGACCGCCGACGCGCTCACTCAACTCACCGAGCGGGAACGCGAGGTGATGGCCCTGGTCGGCATCGGCCTGTCCAACGACGAGATCGCCCGCCGCCTGGTCGTCAGCCCGCTGACCGCGAAAACCCATGTCAGCCGCACGATGGTGAAACTGGGCGCCCGGGACCGGGCCCAACTGGTCGTGCTGGCCTACGAGTCGGGGTTGGTGCGCCCCGGCTGGCTGGGCTGACCCGACTCCCGCCGGTACCGGTACAGCACGGTCACCACCCGGACGAGGAACACGACCGGCACGAGCACGAGTGCCCCGCGTACCAGCAACGTCTCGACGATGACCGGCAGTTCGAACAACAGGGCCGGTCCGGCGACTGCTCCGAAAAGCACCGCCGCCACGAACGCGGCGCTGACCAGCGCGTACCCGATCTCGACGGTCATCGCGTCCCGCTCGGCCTGCGTGCGCCGTCCCCCGGTCATGTCCACCCTGGAAGTCTCACACGGGTGCGCCCGACGGAGCAATCGGCTCCGCCGGGCGCACCCGCGGGGAGGCGTCCCCCTAGTCGCGCAGCGCCACGCGCTCCGCCTCCGCCTCCTTCACAGTGGACTTGGCGACCACGATGGTCTGTTGGTCACGCCGGCCGCGCAGCCCCGGCAGCGTGATCAGCAGCCCGGCCAGCGCGATGAACGTCACCACGACCAGCCCGGGCCGGTAACTGTCCAGCACCGCCTGCGGAGTTGCGTTCGCCGGCGCGTGCGCGGTGACCACGGCCGTGACGACGGCCAGGAAGATCGCGCCGCCCACCTGCACCGAGGTGTTCAACAGGCCGGAGACCATGCCCTGTTCGTGGTCCTCGACCCCGTTGGTGGCCTGGATGTTGAGCGAGGGGAAGACCAGCGCGAAGGCCCCGCCGATCAGCACCATCGACGGCAGGATCATCGCCGCGTACCCGGGATCGACACTGACCCGCAGGAACAGGGCGTACCCCACGACCATCAGCGCGAAGCCCACCACGATCAGCGGCTGCGTGCCGAACCGGTCGACGATCGCCCCCATCTTCGTCGAGGACGCCGCCACGATCACGCCGGCCGGCAGGAAGGCGAGCGCCGTGTGCAACGCCGACCAGCCGAGCAGTTGCTGCATGTACAGCGTGACCAGGAACTGGAAGCCGACGTACGACCCGAAGAGGGCCATCGCGCCGAGCTGGGCGCGGATCTGGTTGCCGGAGCGCAGCACACCGAGCCGGATCAACGGCCCGGCGGAGCGCCGCTCGACGTAGACGAAGACGGTCAGCAGGACGGCAACCGCCAGGAAGGACAAAAGAGTTCGGGCCGAGGCCCAGCCGGCCTCCGGTGCCTGCACGACGGTGAACACCAGGAGCAGCATCGACGCGGTTCCGAGGATCGCGCCCGGGACGTCGTAGCCGTTGTGGTCCTTCTCGCGTTCGCTGCGCGGCAGCAGCTTCAGGCCGGCGAGGAGGGCGAGCACGGCGATCGGCGCGGGCAGCAGCATGGTCAGCCGCCAACTGGCCTCCGTGAGCAGGCCGGAGAGCACCAGGCCCATCGAGAAGCCGGTGGCGGCGCAGGTGGTGTAGATGGACAGGGCGCGGTTGCGCAGCGGCCCCTCGGCGAAGGTCGTCGTGATGATCGACAGGCCGGCCGGTGCGGTGAAGGCCGCGCTGAGGCCCTTGATGAAGCGGCTGGCGATCAGCAGCGGGCCCGAGTCGACGAGGCCGCCGAGCAGCGAGGCCACCGCGAAGACACCCAGGGCGACCAGGAAGACCTGCCGCCGGCCGAGCAGGTCGGCGGTCCGGCCGCCGAGGAGGAGCAGCCCGCCGTAGCCCAGGATGTAGCCGCTGACGATCCATTGGAGCGTCGAGGTGGAGAGGTCGAGTTCGGAGCCGATGGAGGGCAGGGCGACACCGACCATCGACACGTCCAGCGCGTCCAGGAACATCGCGGCGCAGAGCACCAGCAGGGTGCCCCACAGCCGGGGGGTCCAGCGGACCGCCGAGGCGGGGGCCGCGGGAGGGGAGAGCGGAGAGGTCATGCGGCAGAGACTACATGCGCATGCATCGAATGCAAGAGCATTTAATTCCGATGCAACAAACTCGTTTCTCTGCTACGGTGCGCTGTCATGGCGGCGAAGAAGGCCGAGCAGGCGCTCGTGGACCAGTGGCGGGAGATGCTGGCGCTGCACGCCCGCACACAGTGCGAACTCGACCGCGCTCTGCATCGACACGGCCTGTGCGGAAGCGACTTCGAGGTGCTGGACGTGCTGTCCGGCGAGTCCTGCGCGTTCCGTGTCCAGGAGATCTCCGAGCGGGTCCACCTCAGTCAGAGCGCGCTGTCCCGGCTGATCGCCCGGCTGGAGAAGGACGGTCTCGTCGAGCGCGGTATGTGCGCGGAGGACCGGCGGGGCGTCCGCGTGACCCTCACGGACAAGGGACGCACGCTGCACGGCGAGGTACTCCCGTTGCAGCGTGCGGTGTTGACGAAGATGCTGAGCGGCTGACGGTCCGTCAGCTCCAGACGACGGCCGACCTCTCCCGCCACAGCGCGGCGACCGACGGGTCACCGGTGACGGTCGGAAACGGTGCACGGTTCCACAGGGCGAGATACAACTGCCCGGCGGGACCGGCCAGTTCGCAGTCGGCTTCCCCTGCGCCGCCCCGCTCGGTGGCGGGCGGCTCCTGAGACAGTCGTACGGTCCACACGGCGTCGTCCGCGTCCGTCGCGCGCACCCGCAGCACCCGGGGCTCCGCACTGCGGACCCTGCTCCGGCCGCGGGCGTGGAATCCGCGGAGCAACTCGTCGATGCCGTCGGCCGCGAAGTCCGCGGCGAGGTCGCCGGGCGCGCCCCCGCGTGCCGCCTCGGCGTCGACCCGGTGCACGGTCGTCTCGTGCGCCTGCCGACGGGCCCAGAACGCGAGCGGCGACGGCGCGGGCAGGAAATGCCAGCACTCCAGGGCGGGCGGGGCGGCGGCGAGGGCGTCCACGAGTGAACGGTGCCCCGCCCGGAACCAGGCCACCAGCTCGGCCCCGTCGAGATCCGGCAGACCCCCGTCGGGGTGGTGCGCGGTGTACCCCTCGGCGACGAACCCGGTCGCCCAGCGGTGCACCATCCCGGTGTGCCGCAGCAGATCCCGCACCTGCCACCCCGGACAGGTCGGCACCTGGGCCCCGACCCCCGCGACTTCGGCGGCCGAGGCCAGCAGATCACCCTCCCGGTCGAGGGTCCGTACGAACGCGTCGGTGTCCATGGGGGCGAGTTTGCCGTACGGGGCGTGGTCGAGGGCAGGCGGCGGGTGGATCAGCCGGTCGCGAGTGCCTTGCGCAGGGTGTCTGTGGCCATGGTGATGGCGGCCTGGGCGGCGTGGGTTTCGCGTAGGGCGTTGAGCATCACGAAGTCGTGGATGATGCCCTGGAAGCGGACGGCGGTGACGGGGACGCCGGCTTCGCGGAGCTTGTTGGCGTAGGCCTCGCCCTCGTCGCGCAGGACGTCGGCCTCGCCGGTGATGACGAGGGCCGGGGGCAGGCCGGTGAGCTGTTCGGTGGTGGCGCGGAGCGGGGAGGCGGTGATCTGGGCGCGTTCGGTTTCGTCGGTCGTGTACTGGTCCCAGAACCACTGCATGCCGTCGCGGCGCAGGAAGTAGCCCTCGGCGAACTGGTGGTAGGAGGCCGTGTCGAAGCTCGCGTCGGTGACCGGGTAGAACAGCACCTGCTGGAGGAGCGGGACGTCGCCGCGCTCCTTGGCCATGAGGGTCAGTGCGGCGGTCATGTTGCCGCCGACCGAGTCGCCGGCCACGGCGATGCGGCCGGCGTCGAGGCCCTTGGCCGTGCCCTCCTGTACGACCCACTGGGCGACGGTGTAGTTCTGCTCGATCGCGACCGGGTAGCGGGCCTCGGGCGAGAGGTCGTACTCGGGGAAGACCACGGCGGCGTTCGCGCCGACGGCGAGTTCGCGCACCAGGCGGTCGTGGGTGTGGGCGTTGCCGAAGACCCAGCCGGCGCCGTGGATGTAGATGATCACGGGCAGGGGCCCGGAGGCACCCTCGGGCTTCACGATCCGGGCTCGGACGCTGCCGGTCGGCCCGCCGGAGACGGTGATCCACTCCTCGTCGACCACGGGCTTCTCTATGTCGCCGGACTGGACCTCGTCGACGGCCTTGCGGCCCTCCGCCGGGGCGAGGTCGAAGAGGTACGGCGGGTTCGCGGTCGCCTCGACGAACGCCTGGGCGGCGGGTTCGAGGACGGGACGGGGTGCGGTGCTGTCGGTCATGACGATCTCCTTCGGAACGGATGCCGTAGGTGGAGCGGGTGCCGCAGAGGAACGCGTGCCGCAGGCCGGTTGAGACGGCTTTCGACCGGCTCCGGGCCGGTGGTGCGGCACAAGAAGGAGAGTAGCGCGCTACTAAGTCGTGCACAACTTAAGCGTGCTCGATAGAATAGGCCGGACCTGAACGATAAGGTGGTGATTGCCCTGAAGAGAGCGCCCGGAGCAGCACCGGAGCGAGGAGTCGCACCATGAGCCCAGCCGCCGCGGAACCGGCCGAGGGATCGCTGCTCCTCGACGACCAGTTGTGCTTCGCGCTGTACGCGGCCTCCCGCGCGGTGACCGCCCGCTACCGCCCGCTGCTGGAAGAACTCGGCCTGACCTACCCGCAGTACCTCGTCATGCTCGTCCTCTGGGAACAGGACTCGATCTCCGTACGAGACCTGGGCACCGCGCTCCAACTGGAATCGAGCACCCTCTCCCCGCTGCTGAAGCGGCTGGAGACGAACGGCCTGCTGCGCCGCGAACGCCGGCGCGACGACGAACGCTCGGTCGCCATCCGCCTCACCGACACCGGCGCGCGGATGCGCGACCAGGCCGCCGCCGTCCCCCTCGCCATCGGCGACGCCATGGGCCTGACCCCCGATCAGGACGCCCTGGCCAAGCAGCTCCTCCGGCTGATCACCGCCAACGTCTCGGCCGGCTGAACACCCCGCCACCTGCGCGTTCATGCCCGGCGGAGCAGTGTGTCGTCACCGCTGTTCACCTTAGGTTGCAGTCCCAACGGCATCTCCAGCACCGGGTCCCCGGTATACGGTCCGAAGCGATTTCCGGAAAGGAAATGGGGCGCCGCCACCCCCGCCGTAGCCGCGCACGCGACGCCACACGCAGGTCACACCCGGTCAACCCGCCCCTGTACGACGACGTTTAGAGGTGCCATGCCGACCCTGGTCTCCGAAGTCTCGCCTCCGCCCCCGCCGCCGGACGCCACGTCCCGTCACGCCACCGCCACCATCGTGCTGGCCAGTGTGGGGGTCTTCGTCTCCTACCTGCCGGTCGTCGGTGTGTCCGTCGCGCTCCCGGTGATCCAGCAGGCGCTCGACGCGTCCACCACCGGGCTCCAGTGGATCACCGACGCCTTCATCCTGCCGACCGCCGCCCTGCTCCTGACCTGCGGTGTCATCGGTGATCTCTTCGGCCGCAAGAAGATGTACCTGATCGGGCTCGCCCTGTCCTGTCTCGGCTGTCTCGTCGCGCTCACCGCGCACGGCGTCGTCCAGGTCTGCGTCGGCCAGGCACTCACCGGAGTCGGCACCGCCGCCCTCCTCCCCGCGACCCTCGGCCTGATCAGCCACGTCTGCCCCGACCACCGCAAGCGGGCCGCCGCGATAGCCCTGTGGACGGCCGCCCTCGGCCTCGGCCTGACCCTCGGCCCGCTCTTCAACGGCGTGATCGTCGAACACGCGAGCTGGCGCTGGATCTTCCTGCCCACCCTCGCCATCGGCGCCGTCACGGTCCTGGTCGGCGCCTTCACCCTGGTCGACTCCCGCTCGGACCGCGAACGCCACCTCGACCTCCCCGGCCAACTCCTCGCCGTCGTCACCATCACCGCCCTCGTCTACGGCGTCATCGAGGGCGGGGGCGCTCCGGGGTGGGGCTCGGCGGAGGTCGTGACCGCGTTCGTCGTGGCCGCCCTCGCGCTGCCGGCCTTCGTCCTGGTCGAACTGCGGTCGCGCTGCCCGATGTTGGACATGCGGCTGTTCAAGTCCTCGGCGTTCTCGGGGGCCGCGTTCGTCATGGCGCTCACCCTGTTCGCCCAGGTCGGTCTGGTCTTCTCGCTCAGCGAGTACTTCGGCCTCGTCCACCACGCCTCGACCTGGGACATCGGCGTCCGCCTGATCGCGCTCAACGGCTTCACCGTCGTCCTCGGTCCGGTGGTCGGCCGACTGATGCACCGGTTCTCACCCGGCCTCGTGCTGGTGACCGGCCTGCTCGTCGGCGGCATCGGGGCACTCCTGGTCAACCTCTTCGACGCCGGCACCGGAACCGGCGAAGCGGCCCTGGTCATCGGGGTGTTCGGCATCGGCATCGCGCTGGCGATGGCCCCGATCACCACGATCGCGATGAACAGCCTGCCGCGCCGCCTGGGCAGCACCGGCGGTGCCGCGAACGGCGCACTGCGCCAGATCGGCAGCGCCCTGGGCCCCGCCATCTTCGGCGTCATCCTCACCCACCGCACCCTGGAGACGCTGCCCGCACACGTCGCCGCGTCCGGTCTCGCCCCGGCCGACCAAGGCCAGGTCATCGGCATGGTCAACGGCGCCGGCATCCAGGCGGGCGCCTTCCTCCACCTGGGCACCGGCGAGGCGACGGGCCAGGCCCTGGCCGCCTACGGAGCGAGCTTCACCGACGCGCTGCACACCTGCGCCCTGGTCGGCGGCATCGGCATGCTGGTGGCCGCGGCCGTCGCCTTCGTCACGATCGGCGTCCGCGCCCGCGCGCCGCACGGCGAGGCGGAGCAGGAGGTGGAGGTGGCGGCGACCGGCTGAGCAACACCCTTTGTTTCAAGGGCAGTTGTCTCTCGTGCGCAGAGCGGCGAGGGACAACTGCCCTTGAGACGCGAGACAACTGCCCTTGGGACAAGCCTTGTTGACGGTCGGCGCAGTGCGGTCAGTCGATGGCGCTGTCGTTCTCCAGCGCGGGGGCGAGGAGATGGCAGAGGGAGTCGGCCAGCAGGTGCAGGGGGTCGGCGGTCTCCAAGGGCCACTCGACGGCGATCCAGGCGGAGAAGAACGACTCGGTCTGCAGTACGGCCATCAACGCCCGTTGCCGGGCCTCCGCGGGATCGACGCCCCGCCAGCGCTCCGGGGGAGCGACCAGCATCGCGACATACCGCTCGTGCGCCTCGACGTACTGCACCCGTCCCTCACCGAGGCTGCGGAGCGCGGCCGGTGCCGCCGCGTTGGCGACGCGGCGGATCGGTGCCATCTCGCGCCAGCGGGCCGCGGCCTCGTCCAGCCAGGTGCGGATGTCGGCCCGGGTCCAGCACGGAAGCGCGGCCAGATCGGCGTACGCCTCGCCCATCAGGCCGTAGACCCGCTCCACCAGGGCGTCGACGATCTCGGCCTTGCCGGGGAAGTGGGGGTAGACCGTGGCCCGTGTCACCCCGGCGGCCTGGGCGATGTCCTCCATCCGCGCGTCGAGGAACGGCTTCTCGGCGAACATCGTGACGGCCGCGTCGAGCAGTCGGCGATGGGTGAGGATCTTCTGTTCTTCGCGCAGGTTCTTGCGGGGCGTCGGCTCCATCCGCCCAGTGTCTTGCATCGGTCGACTCCGCGAGCTGTCCCTCAACTCGACGGCGGCCAGTCGGCGTAGCGGATGCGACGCAGGTCGACAACGTCGCCGAGGGTTCCCCACTCGTCCTTGCCCAGTCGGGCCAGGGGGCGCAGTCGCGTGACGTCAGGATGGCCGTCGACCAGGACCGCTTCGTCGATCGCGAGATGGACGACCCGTCCGAAGACCACGGTGGAGTTGCCCAGCCGTAGCGTGCTGTGCAGTTCGCATTCCAGCGCCACGGGGGAGCGGGCGACGCGCGGTGCCTTCACCCGCGCACTGGTCTCGCGTTCCACGCCCACGGCGTCGAACTCGCTCATGCCGTCCGGGAAGTCCGTGGCGGTCTTGTTCACCTTGTCGATGAGCGACTCCGGGGCGAGGTTGACCACGAACTGCCCGGTGGCCTCGACATTGCGCAGCGAGTCCTTGCGGCCGACCGAGGTGAACTGGACGACGGGCGGCGCGACCGACGAGACGGTGAAGAAGGAGTGGGGAGCGAGATTGTCGACGCCGTCGGCGGAGACGGTCGAGACCCAGGCGATGGGGCGCGGAACGACGGTCGCGGTGAGCAGACGGTAGACCGCGAACGGTTCGAGCCGGTCCGGGTTGAATTCAGTGCGCATACCAGCGATATATCAGACGTGCGCGGCCGCCCAGGCGGCGACCACCGGCCCGTCCCCCTGCCCTCGTGCCGTCAGTCGCCCTGACTGCCTTGCGTGGTACGGAGGTTGCGGGTGAGCAGTTCGACGGACTGCGGCACGCCGATCCCGTCGTCCCCGCCGGCCGGGAGGCGTCCGTCCGTCGCCTTGAGGTCGGTCAGGGCCCTGTCCATCGCCTCGTGCGCGGCGAAGAGACAGGGGGTGCTGTAGATCGCCACGTCGACCCCGAGTTCCGCCAACTCGCCCAGGGACAACCGGGGGGAGCGGCCGCCGGCGATCTGGTTGAACAGCAGGGGCTTGTCGCCGATGCTGTCGCGGATCCGGCGGATCGCCTCGACGTCGCGCACGCCGTCCACCAGCACCACATCGGCGTCGGTGGCGGCGAGCGCCTTGGCGCGCGTGAGGATCTCGGCGTCGTCGGTGGCGTCGGTCCGCGCGACGACGGTCAGTTCGGTCCGGCAGTCCAGCACCCGTTCGAGCTTGTCGAGATACTCGTCGAGCGGAAGGAGCTGCTTCCCCGCCACATGGCCGCACCGGCGTGGCCGCTTCTGGTCCTCCAGGATCACCCCCGAGGCACCGGCCTGCTCAAGACGCCGTACGACATGACAGGCCACCTCCGGGTCGCCGTAACCGTCGTCGATGTCCACCAGCAGGTGGTGGTCGGGGAAGGCCCAGCGGAGCCGTTCCGTGAAGGCCACGATGTCCGGCCAGGCGATGAAGCCGATGTCCGGCAGACCGTAGTAGGACGCCGCGAATCCGAATCCCGAGACGAAGAAGCCGTCGTAGTGCTGGGCCGCGATCGAAGCCGAGTACATGTCGTACACGCCGATCAGAGGCGTGGTGCGGGGCGTTGCGATCGCGCTGCGCAGTGCGCTGCCGTGAGGCATGGAGCAAGTCCTCTTGTTTCTGGGCGGGTTGGCGATGTGCGCACGCATAACGATCGATATGTAGGGGGAGTTACGCAGGTGCCTCTTCGGCTTTTCGGAGTATCTAAGGGCGGGTGCTGAACGGGCCCAGGACGCCCGCGTCGATGCGCAGGGACTCGAGCATCGTGTAGGCGTTGTCCACCGTGAAGACGTCGGCGGCGGCGAGAGTGCCGGTGTACTTGGCGGCGATCGGGGTCGCGGCCAACTGGGCGGCGGCGTTGAGGTAAGCCTTGAAAATGGCCCAAGAGTTGTTACTGGCGCCGTACTTCTGGAAACAGGGAGTCGGGTCCAGGGACTTGATGGCGGCGCGAACGCTGTCTTCGAGGTCCGTGACGTACTGCTTCTGGATCACGCCGTCGGCGCGGACACCGAGGCGGCCGAGGTGACCGCCGACAAGGGTTTTCCATGGGTACGACATGGCCACGTCGTGAGCGTTGATCCAGCCCGGGATGTTCTGCGAGACCGCGAGGTTCCCGAAGGGCACCCAGCCCGGGAAGAGCACGTCGACGACCATCAGTGTGTCGTGGTCGGGGGCGTGGATGAAGATGTTGTCCGGCGAGTGGTTCGGGCCGTGGTAGGTCAACTCGAGGCGCTCTCCGCCCACTTGCAGGACATGGTGACGGTCGAAGATCTCGGTGGGGGCGGGACGGTTCGGATCGGCGTCGACGCGGAGCAACTCGCGGGTGTTGCGGTGTCCGACGCGTATGACCTTCTCGCCGAAGAGGGACGAGGCGCCGATGTGGTCGGCGTGGGAGTGGGAGTAGACCAGGTGTGTCACCGTCGCCGGCCTTCCGTTGGCCCTGGTCGCCTCGTCGATGGCGCGCCGCAGGTTGTGCCCGATGGTGGGAGGCGCGTCGACGAGCACGACCCCTTCCCTCGTGGTCAGGAACATCGCCTGATAGTTGGAGTCGGTGACCCAGTACCGATGGCCTTTGATACGGCCGACGAAGTAGCCGTCCGCGTTGAGTGCCGGGCCCAATTTGAAGCACTTGGGTACGGCGATGTGCCCTGCCCCATGCGCAGCCCGACCACCGCCGAGCCCGGCCGCCCTGGCAGCGGCCGGGCGGTCGAGGCGTCAAATGATGAACGTGGGCTGTTCGGTGATGCCGAGCAGGCTGCGGCCGTAGATCTCGCGGCCGAGATCGGGGTTGACCACGCCGTGGCGTGACGCGGTGCCCAGGTCGCGCCAGATGCGCTGGAGCGGGTTGGTCAGGGCGAAGGTGCTCGCGCCGGACACGGAGACCGGGCGGTCCACCGCCTCGCGGCTGCGGGTCGCGGCGACCGCGGTGTCCATGCGGATCCGGGCGCGCTCGGCGACCGTGAGCTGCCGGGCCTCGGCGGCCGCGTGGGCGAGGTCGTCGGCGGCCCGGTAGGCGTGCAACTGGGCCGTGTCGATGAGGGAAGCGGCGTCGGCTACGGCGAGTTGGACGCTCGGTGAGTCGGCGAGGCGCTCGTAGACCGTCAGGGACATCGGCTTGCGGGCCGCGGTCGCGAGGGTCAGATCCAGCGCGGCCCGGGCCATGCCCGGCATGGGTGCGACGACGGTGAGAGCGAGCATGGAGGCCACCGCCACGGCGTTGCGGGGCTCGCCCTCGTGGCGGGTCGCGTACGCGCCGGTCAGCACACTGCCCATGTTGAGCGTCCGGTGGGCAGGCACGGTCACCCCGTCGGCGACGACGGTGCTGTTGCCGGTGCCGGCCATGCCCGCCACATGCCAGGTGTCCTCGATCGTGACGTCCTCGACCGGCACCGGGGCGATCGACGGCGGCTGGTCCGCGGCACTCGGAGCGATCACCAGGGCCACCCATTTTGTCGGCGCGGGCGTTGGTGATTGATGCCCGGCAGCGGGATCTGCGACCGCGGCCGATTTCAGCTGAGACCGCTCGGATGCGCCGGGGTGGTAACGGAGGCGCCGATGGATCTCGCGATTCCCGTGGACGTCCCTGCCGGACGGCCGTGGACCGGCTGCTCGCTGTCATTCGCCTTCCGTCGGTGCTCCTGGACTTGTCGCGTAGCGGTGGCGCATGGCGTCGCTCGCGGCGGGGCCGGCCGCGAAGACGTACGCGCTGCTGTCGTCGAGCCGGCGGCCGGTCGCAGCATCGACGACGACGGGCTCGACCTCCTCGCCGGTGTCTGCGTCGACGAGGATCATGCTGCGTTCCGCCGGTGCGAGGCGGGAGTTGCCCCACGAGGCCAGGGCGACGATCACCGGCCGCAGGGAGTGGCCGAGTTCGGTCAGGACGTACTCGTGCCGGACGGGGTTGGCCTGGTAGGGCCTGCGTTCCAGGAGGCCGTCCGCCACGAGGGTCTTCAGCCGGGTGGTGAGCATGCTGGAGGAGATGCCGAGGCTCTCCTGGAACTGGTCGAAGCGGGTGTAGCCGTCGAAGGCGTCGTGGAGGAGCAGCAGCGTCCACCACTCGCCGACGTGCTGCACCGTCGTGGACAGCGGGCACTCCCGGTCCTCCAGCCTGATCCGGCTTGCCACGGCGACCGTCCCTTCAGTTACTGCTAAAGTCGAAGTCAGTTGCTTCTATTTTAGCAGTCGCCTGGGGGGTGGTGTCTTGCGTGCCCGCACCCGGAAACGGAATACAGCATGGATCCATCCGCCAGTGCATCTCTCGAAGGCGGACGCGCTCTCGTCACCGGCGGCACCAAGGGCACCGGAGCCGCCGTCGCCCGTCTGCTCGCGCAGGCCGGTGCGACCGTACTCGTCACCCCGCGCAGCCGCCCCGACGGGATCGACGACAAGACGTTCATCGCCGCGGACCTGTCCACTGCCGAGGGCGTCGCCCGCGCCGGAGGGTTCGTCGCGCTCGACGAGGGGGGCCGGGCGCGAGAGCTGAACATGAACCGGTTGGCCGCCGTCCGTCCGGACCCTGCCCTGCTCCCGCGCATGATCGCTGCGGGCAAGGGCGTGATCGTGCACGTCACCTCGATCCAGCGCCGCACCCCGCTCTGGAACGGAACCTCGGCCTACGCCGCCGCCGAGGCCGCCCCGGCACCTACCGCAAGGGGCTGGCCAACGAGGTGGCCTCGCACGGCGTCGGCATCAGCACGGTCTCGCCCGGCTCCGTCCGGACATCCGCGGCCCGATCGCCTCGTCGCCCGGATCTCCGAGGAAGGGGGCGCGACGAAGGAGGTTGCCCTCGGCCGCCTCGCGGACTCTCTGAGCGGCATTCCCCTCGGCCGCTCCAACCAGCCTGAAGAAGTCGCCGAGTTGGTCGCCTTCCTCGTCTCCGACCGGGCCTCGCCCATGGTCGGGGCCGAGCACGTCATCGACTTCGGCACCGTCCCGACCGTCTGAAACACCGTCAAACCGGCCTGAACGGCCGTCGATTCGAGGAGTGTCATGCACGACGAACAGCACCGGACCATCGCCCCGGACGCCCTGCCCGAGATGGTCATCCGCTATCTGAGCGCGCACAGCGCCCGCGACACCGCCACCGCGGTCTCGGTGTTCACCGACGACGCCACGGTGACCGACGACGGCACCACGTACGAGGGCACCGCGGCGATCACGGACTGGCTGGACCGCTCCGCGACCGAATTCACCTACACCACCCGGCTCACCGGGGCCCAGTACGTCGACGCGACCCGCTGCACTGTCACGCAGCGCCTCGAAGGCGACTTCCCCGGCGGAGTCGTGGATCTGCACTACCGGTTCACCCTCCGCGACGACCTCGTCGAACGCCTCGTCATCGAGGTGTGAGGTGTGAGGCGTGAGGTGCGAGGTGTCGGGACGTCTGTGGTCGGTCCCTTTGATGCACCGGCTCAGTGGAGACATCCGGGTCGTATGTCTCCCACTCGAGGTGAAGGTGCCGCCGCCCGGTCTTCGTCTTCGCGCGGCGATCAGCTGTCGGTCCTGTGCAGTTTGAGGACGCGGCCGGTGATGGGGTTCGCGATGGCGCGCAGGTAGGCAAGGGCGACTTCGACGGCCGGTACGGGGGTGAAGCCGGGGAAGTAGGGATGGTAGGCCACGGACTCGGTCAGCACCGTGGGGCTGACGCAGTTGATCCGCAGGCCGCGCGGGAGTTCCGTCGCGGACGCTTTCACGAAGCCCTCCACCATGTGGTTCACCGTCGCGCCGATCGTTGCGGCCTGTGTGAACTCGTCCGTCAGCACGCCGGAGACCAGCGTGAACGAGCCCCGGTCGGCGATGTGGGGCAGAGCGGCCCGCACGAGGTTGATCTGTCCCATTCCCTTGGCCGCGACGGAGTCGGCCCACTGCTGGTCCGTGGACTGCTCCAGCGGAGCCGGGAACACGTCACCGGCCGCGCTGGCCACGGCGTCGAAGCCCCCGGCCTCGGCGGCCTCGGCGAAGAGAGCCCGCAGGCTCCCCATGTCGGTGATGTCCGCCTGGAGATCGCCGGAGGTACGGCCCACCGACAGGACCTCGTGGCCGTGTGCGACGAGCGTTCCGCGCACGGCCGTACCGATCGTTCCTGTTCCGACAACGATCACCTTCATGACGTACTCCTCAAGGTCGTCGCTCGCTGATGTGCGGGCTCGGTCGACCCCGACACATGTGTCAACCATAAACCAGGGTGTCACTGACTGACATGTTTGGCGGCGGCAGCTATTCTGGACGCATGGTCGACACAGTGAGGGCGAAGCCGGGGTTGCGGGAGATGACCCGGCGCGCAGTGCGGGCGCAGATCGCCGAGACCGCGATGACGCTGTTCGTGGCGAACGGTTTCGAGCAGACGACGGTCGATCAGATCGCCGCCGCGGTCGGCATGTCGGGACGCAGTGTGTTCCGCTACTTCCCGACCAAGGAGGACATGGTCGTCGGCCACATGGACGAGATCGGCGACAGACTCGCCGAAGCCCTCGCGGCATGCCCCCTCGACGAGGACGCCTGGACCGCGCTGCGCCACGCCATGCAGCCCCACCTCGACGAGCTCACCGCCCACGCGGACAGCAACGTCTCGGTGGCAAGGATGCTCGACGCGACTCCCGCGTTGAGGCCGTCGCTGCTGAACAAGCGCGCGCGCTGGGCGGAGGCGCTGCTCCCGAACATCGTCCGACGGCTGCGGGGGCCGACCCGCACCCGGGAACTGCGGGCCCGCGCGATCGTCTCCTCCGCCCTGGCCTGTCTGAACGTCGCCGTCGACGAGTGGGCGCGGGCCGGCGGCACCCAGCCGATCGACGACCTCCTCGACACCGCGCTGACCGCTGTCCGGGGCTGACACCAGGCTGCGCCGACGGCTCCGTACGAGACACCGGCCCGGCCGATGTCTCCGCGTCCGCGCCGGTGACGTCCGTTGGCGTCGGGCAACGCGCCCTCGCTCCGCCCGAGCTTCTCGAATGCCGCTCCAGACGGGTCCTGGAGCCATGTGAACTGCGCCCCGACGACGATGTCGTGTGTTCTACGGAATGCGGATGGCCTGGGAGCTGGAACGCTTCGCTGCCGGGGGCGAACGGGGACTGCCGCCCGCGCTGGTCCTCGCCCCTCGGTTCGACCGGGACGACGTGTCACAGGCGTTGGCGCGTGGAGCCGACGGCTATCTCCTGGCGGAGCGTCAACCGGCGGTGCTCGAAGCGGCGTTGCTGTGCACCGCGCATGGCATCAGCATCATCGACCCGGTGGTTGCCGCCTACCACGTCGACCCGGAAGGTCGGGCCGAAGCGGTGGGTGCAGGGCGCGGGCAGAGGGTTTCCGGCGTACTGCTCGAGGGCGCGGCCGGGACCGCCGCGGTGCGTCCGCTGCTCTCGCGCGGGGAGGGACAGGTCATGGAGCCGAAGAGCGGGTTCCTTGTGTTCAACCGGTGACGGGGCAACGGCAGGTCGGCTTCGAAACCCCCACTCTGTCTGATCGAGGGGACCTGGCTCAGCCGAAGGAGGCCCTCTCGTTCACATGGAACATGTAGTCGTACCAGTGCGCCTTGATGTAGGTGTACCGCGTCGGGTCGTAGCCCCACAGCGTGTCCAAGGCGTCGGCGATCACGTCCTCGTTCGCGCGGACGTAGTCGAGAACCGCCCCGGAGACAGGCGCGTACGACCAGTGCCAGCGCTCCTCACTGATGGCGGGAGCGGCCGCGGCCGACTCGGCCGTGTACGTCTGGAGGAAACCGTGACGTGCGGCATTGGCGCGCAGCCAGGTGTAGTCGGCGGCCTCGGGCCCGCCGTCCGCCCAGTCCTGGGGTGTGGTGTCGAAGAAGTCCGCGTCGGAGCCCAGGTGGTGGCGCGAGACACCGGGCGCCGTGGAGGTGCGGAGTATCTCGATCTGACGTTCCTCGGAAGTCAGCGTCGCCCACACCTCGCGGTGCGACTCCTTGTCGGGGTCCCACTGCGGATCGGTGCCGAGCTGAGTGGGGTATGCGGCGCGGACTTCGGGAGTGACGATGCCGAACGTGCCGGCCCCGCCCGAACCGGTGCGCAGGAACTCGTACTTGCGGTCCCATATCGTCCGCTGTGTCGCCGCGGAACGTATCCAGGAGACGAGGACCGCGTCGCGTGCGGTCTCCGTGCCCGTCGACGCGGCGTCGGCCAAGGCGTTGATCTGCGTGGTCGTCTCCGTGCTGATCTCGGCGGGTGCCGGTCCCGTCCCCGTGATCCAGGCGGCGACGGCTGCCGGGGCGGTGGAGTCGAGGATCCCGGCGATGAACTGTTCGCGGTCGGCGATGTCCTGCTGGGAGCCGTACGTCCGCGCTGTCGCGGGGGAGTCCGTGGCGGCAGCCACCCAGCCGGTACCGGCTCCGCCGACCGCGGCCGCTCCGGCGGTCAGCAGTCCGAGGAAGCGCCGTCGGCTGGATGCCGCGCGGCGGTGGGCCGGAGTCGGGCTGCCGTCTGAAGCGTGCATGGTGGTCCGTCCGTGAGATCGTTTTCATGAGCCGGTCGACTGCTCAAGATCGCACAGGTGTCACTGGAGCGACAGAGGCAATTGTCACTCAAGTAGTGCTGGTGTCAGGGAAGTTGGCGCATACGCGGGCGACGGCCGCGGTACGCGCAGGGGGCTCGGCAACCTGCCGGGCCTGTCGGGAGTCGGCGCACACCTCGGCAAAGGCCCGTACCCGGCGGAGAGCGAGCTCCGCCCGGTACGGGCTGCTTGGTGGCGTGACCCGAGCTCAGGTCGCGCTGTCGGCGACTGCCTCGGCCTCCGGAGGCGTACGCGCGGGTTCACCTGCCGCGGTCGGCCCGGTGCCGGTCGCTTCAGGCATCGGCCTGGAGCCGGGCGAGTTCGGCCTCCAGGTCTGCCATCGCCTCGCCGCCGGCCATGAGGTCGGTGATCTCCTCGCGAGTGCGCTCGCCCTTGCTGAAGTCGTCGGCCTTCTGACCCCGGATCAGGACGGCGAAGTGGTCGCCGACCATCATGGCGTGGCGCACGTTGTGGGTGACGAGAATGACCGCGACCCCCTTGGCGCGGGCCTGCATGACGATCCGCAGGACGTGCGCGGCCTCCTTGACGCCGAGCGCCGCCGTGGGCTCGTCGAGGATGAGGACGTTCGCGCCGAAGTAGACGGCCCGTGCGATGGCCAGGGCCTGGCGCTCACCGCCGGAGAGACTGCCCACCAGCCGGCTGCCGTCCGTGACGCGGGTGATGCCGAGGGACTGCATCTCCCGTACGGCAATGTATCCGCCGCTTGGTTTCGGTCACATGGTCCGTTGCCACCCGGCCGGATCACGAGGGTCCGGCTCCACACCTTCGGGAAGGTGCCACGTGCGGTTCACACGTCGAATCCCCTCATCGCAGAGCAGAGCGAGCAGAATCAGCCGGAGCACTGCCGCGGCCCTCGCCACCGTGATCGCGGCCGCGCCGGCCCAGGCGACACCCGCCTTCGCGGCCCAGTCGACGATCCTCCACGTCTCACCGGACGGCCGCGGCACCGCCTGCTCGGCCGCCCGCCCGTGTTCGATCGAGCAGGCCAAGGCGAAGGTCCGGACCCTCAACTCGCGGATGCGGACCGACATCGTCGTCCAGCTCGCGGACGGCACCTACCGGCTCTCCGCACCCCTGACCTTCACCCGCGCCGACTCCGGCAGCAACGGACACACCTTCATCTGGAGAGCCGCGCCGGGTGCTCACCCCGTTCTGTCGGGAGCACGGAAGGCCACGGGCTGGAGACTCCAGGACCGGGCGAAGAACATCTGGAAGGCCGAGGTCGGCACCGGCTTCGACATCCGTCAGCTGTACGTCGACGGTGTCCAGGCCACCCGCGCCCGCACCCAGCTGAACCGCGCCGACCTGACCTCCGACGCCAACGGGTACACCTTCACCAGCAGCGCCCTGAAGTACCTCAACAGCCTTGCCGATCCCGCCCGTACGGAGATCGACGCCCTCGGCTCCTTCACCAACCGCTACTCGCCGGTGGCGGGCATCAGCGACGGCGTCATCACCATGAAGCAGCCGGCCTGGAACAACAACACCTTCGGGTACGACACCATCGGCAACCCCTTCCGTCAGGGGCCGCTGTACATCGAGAACGCGTACGAGTTCCTCGACACGGCAGGGGAGTGGTACCTCGACACCCGCACCGGGACCCTGTACTACAAGCCCCTCCCCGGCCAGGACATGTCCACCACAGACGTCGAGATGCCGAGGCTGGAGTCGCTCCTCTCCGTGGGCGGCACCTACCAGGCCCCGGCGACCCACATCACCTTCTCCGGCCTCCAGTTCTCGCACACCAGTTGGCTCCAGCCGTCCACCGGCCAGGGATACGCCGACCAGCAGACCGGCGCGTTCGTCTACGGCGACTGGACCCGGCCGTCGGACGCGCTGGACTCCTGCCAGTACGGCTGCAAGCTCTTCGAGGCGACCCGCCCCCACTGGCACCAGATGCCGGCCGCCGTCCAGGTGTCGGCCGCCTCGCACATCACCTTCACCGGCAACAGCTTCACCCAGCTCGGCCAGGTCGCCCTCGGCATCGGCAACGACGCCAACGCCCACGCCACCGGAGTCGGCCTCGGCGCCGACACCATCAGCGTGACCGGCAACACCTTCACCCAGGACGCGGGCGGCGGCATCGTGGTCGGCGGAGTCCAGGCCGACGCCCACCACCCCCGTGACCCCCGCATGACCAACCGGAACATCACCATCAGCGACAACGTGATGTACGAACTCGCCCTGGACTACCGCGATATGACGGCCGTGCTGGTCACCTACGCCACCGACGTGACGATCTCCCACAACGAGATCCACGACATGCCCTACACCGGCATCGCGATCGGCTACGGCTGGGGCACCAACGACCCCGGAGGCAGTCAGGACTACGTCAACCGCGGTCTGTACGACTTCCAGCCCGTCTACACCACACCCACCACGCTCAAGAACGTCCGGGTGACCGCCAACCACATCCACGACGTGATGCGGACGATGGACGACGGCGCGTGCATCTACACCCTCTCCGCCGCACCGGGCACCCGCATCGACCGCAACTACTGCGCCGACAACAACGGCCACTACGGCATCTACCACGACGAGGGATCACGCGAGTACACGGACATCAACAACGTCTTCCACAACACGGGCGACTGGGACCACGAGAACTCCAACGCCACCAACAACACAGGCGCGTTGACAGTGACGGACAACTGGGCGAGCAACGCCTCCATCAGCCTGAGCAACGGCCGGCGCGGCAACGTGGTGAGCGGCACGGTCGTCGTGAGCGAAGGCAACTGGCCGCGCGCCGCCGAGCGGGTCATGGAAGAGGCGGGCGTCGAACGATCCGGGGCGTATGACCGGTGAGTGAAGGGAGGGCAGGGGCCCGGGTGTTCCCGGACCCTGCCCTCGCCCAGGGCCGCCCTGCCCTGCCCGCGGGCGGAGCGGGGTGACGTCAGCCCGACCGCGGGTCGACGTGGATCTTGGGCCCGGGTCCGGCGCCGTGCGGACGCTCGCCCGCGAGGACGGGCCCTACCGCTTCCAGGCCGACGGTCGCGGCGACCAGCGGTCTCGGGTCGACGGATCCGTCGGCGTACGCGCGGATGGTGTCGTCGAGGCCGGGGGACGCGGACAGGATGCCCACCGCCGTCACGTCCTTGAGCGCGAGCGTGCGGGTGTCGATCCTGCTGGGCGCCCCGGCCAGTCCCACGTACACGACCCGTCCGCCCGGCTCGACCAACTCCAGTGCCAGTCCCGGTAGCTGGACGGCGTTGGAGGCGTCGACGATCGCGTCGAACGGCAGGTCGGGGACCGTTTTCTCCGTCCATACGTCCGCGAAGCCCAACTCGCGGGCGAAAGCGGGGGAGTTGTCGCTGCGGCCCATCAGATGGACCTCCGCACCGGCGGCGCGGAGGAACATCGCGACCAGCAGTCCGATGGTCCCGGGACCCAGGACCAGGGCGCGGTCGCCGGGGCCGAGTGCGGTGGCGCGGGCCGCCCGCAGGGCGTTGCCACCGGGCTCCACCAGGGCGCCCAGCACAGCGTCGACCGAGTCGGGCAGGACGTGCAACGACGAGACAGGTACGGCCAGTTGCTCCGCGAGGGCGCCGGCCCGCTCCCCGCGTATGCCCAGCTCCTGCCGTTTCTCGCACACGTGCTGGTGACCCCGGCGGCAGCGACGGCAGGCACCGCAGCCGAGCATGGTGTCGCCCATGACCCGCCGCCCCACCCACACCGGGTCGACCCCCTCGCCGACCGACACGACACGGCCGGACCACTCGTGGCCGAGCCGCATCGGATAGGAGGAGTGCCCCTGGTGGAGGTAGGCCATCGCGCCGGTGTAGAACTCTACGTCGGTGCCGCACACACCGACCCGTTCGACGTCGACGACGGCCTCGCCGGGTGCGGCCACCGGCGCGGGGACCTCCTGGACGGCGTACTTCCCGGGCGCTGTCAGGACGAACGCCCGCATCGGACGGGTGCTCATCGCGGCGCGACGACGCGCTGCCGCTGGGCGCCGAGTCCCTCGATGCCGAGTTCCATCACGTCGTCGGGCCTCAGCCACACAGGCGGGTTGAGGCCCATGCCGACGCCCGGCGGGGTGCCGGTGTTGATCAGGTCGCCTGGCTCCAGGACGAGGAACTGGCTGAGGTGGTGCACGAGGAAGTAGGGGTCGAAGATCATCGTCTTGGTGTTGCCGCTCTGCCGGCGTATCCCGTTGACGTCCAGCCACATGTCCAGCGCGAGCACGTCGTCGAGTTCGTCGGCGGTGGCGAGCCAGGGGCCCGCCGGATTGAACGTCTCGGCCGACTTGCCCTTCGCCCACTGCCCGCCACGCTCCAACTGGAAGGCGCGCTCGCTGACATCGTTGACCACCACATACCCCGCGATGGCGGCACGGGCGTCGGCCACCGAGTCCAGGTAGCTCGTGCGCCTGCCGATCACGATGCCGAGCTCGACCTCCCAGTCCGGATTGGTGGAGCCGCGCGGGATGCGGACATCGTCGTACGGGCCCACGAGGGTGTTCGGAGACTTGGTGAAGAGGATCGGCTCGTCGGGGACCGGCATCCCGCTCTCGGCCGCGTGGTCACGGTAGTTGAGCCCGATGTACAGGATCTGGTGCGGGCGCGCGATGGGGGCGCCGACGCGTTCCCCGGCGAAACGGGACACCTGGCCGGCGCTCGCCCGCTCGGTCACGACCGGGCGGATGCGCTCGATTCCGCCCGAGCCGAAGAACGCCTCGTCGAAGTCGGGGACGAGGTCCGACAGGTCGACGTACCTCTCGTCGTCGATACGGGCGACGGGCTTCTCGGCGCCAGGGGCGCCGATGCGCATGAGGTGCATGGGTCGGTCTCCGTTGCTGGTTCGGCGGGCTTCATCGGTACGGCTCACCCAGCGGCCCGAGGACGGCACGGATCTCGGCGAGTGAGTCGAGCAGGCTGGACAGGGGCGTGCGGTAGGTCAGCGCGCTGACGCTCACGGCGCCGGAGGGTGTAGTGGGCGAGGTCGCGTACAGGGGCAGGGCAAGGCAGTTGACGCCGGGCTCGTTCTCCTGGTCGTCGCAGGCGTAACCCTGGGCGCGGACGGCGCGCAGCTCGCGGTACAAGTCGTCGGCCCTGCACAGGGTTTGAGGCGTACGGCGTTCCAGCGGTGAGTCCCCGATCCACGCCTCGACGTCTTCGAGGGTGTCCAACTCGTGGGCGAGCAGCAGCTTTCCGACGCCGGTGGCGTGCGCGGGGTTGCGGCCGCCCACCGTCGAGGTCAGACGGACGGCGCCGGCCGGCGGGTCGACCTTGGAGCGGTAGACCACTTCACGACCGTCGAGGACCGCGTAGTGCGCGGTCTCCCCGAACCGCGTGGCCAGCGTGTCCAGGAGCGGTCGTAGGCGGACCTGCTCGGGTCGTGCCTCGTGGTGGGCGAAGGCCATGCGGAGGAACTCGTCGCCGAGGACGTAGTGGCCGCGGTCGTCCTGGTCGGCGAACCCCGCCCGGCGCAGCGCGCCCAGCGCCCGGTGCACGGTCGGCTTGGGGCTGCCGATCAGCCGGGTCAGCTCGTCGAGTCCGACCCCGTCGGGAAAGCGGGAGAGTTCCCTGAGGACGGCGAGGACCCGGTCCGACCCCACAAGTCGGCTGCTCTCGGCGCCTGTTGGACCGTCCTCGCCGAGGTCTGTCGGTCCGTCGTGTGTCTGCGTATGCTCCATGGCGTTCCAAAAGTTAGACCATCGTGTCGATTGTTGGAAGGAGCTCGACGATGAGACTCCGTAGCGCGCAGTGGTACGAGGGTCAGGACCGCAACGCCTACATCCACCGGGCGTGGATGCGGCGCGGTGTCCCGGAGGACGCCTTCACCGGCCGTCCGCAGATCGCCATCGCCAACACCGCCTCGGACCTGACCCCTTGCAACGCCCACCTGAACGAGGTGGCCGCCTCGGTGCGCAACGGCGTGTACGAGGCGGGCGGCATCCCGCTTGACCTGCCCGTGGTGTCGCTGGGGGAGACCCAGGTACGGCCCACGGCGATGCTCTGGCGGAACATGGCGGCGATGGCCACCGAGGAGATGCTGCGGGCCAACCCCCTTGACGGGGTCGTCCTGTTGGGCGGCTGCGACAAGACGATTCCCTCGCTGCTCATGGCCGCCGCGTCGGTGGACCTGCCCGCCGTCGTCGTGCCGGGCGGCCCGATGCTGACCGGGACCTTCCGAGGCACACCGCTCGGCTGCGGCACCGATGTGTGGCGGCTGTCGGAGGAGGTCCGCGCCGGCACGCTCTCGCAGGAGGACTTCACCCGCTCCGAGTCGTCGATGATCCGGAGCCGGGGGCACTGCAACACGATGGGCACCGCCTCGACGATGGCCGTGGTCGCCGAGGCCCTGGGCACGGTCGTGCCCGGTGTCGCCGGAACTCCCGCCCCCGACAGCCGACTTCTGGCCGCCGCCCACGACACCGGCCGACTCGCGGTCGCCATGGTCGCCGCCGACCGGCGCCCCGGTACCTTCCTGACCAAGGCGTCCTTCCACAACGCGATCGTCGCGCTGGCCGCGGTCGGCGGATCGACCAACGCGGTCGTCCACCTGCTCGCGATCGCCGGACGGCTCGGTGTCGAGCTGACGCTCGACGACTTCGACCGCATCGGTTCCCGTGTCCCGGTCCTCGTGGACCTCCAGCCGGCCGGCCGCTTCCTCATGGACGACCTGCACCGCGCCGGAGGGCTGCTCGCCGTGTTGCGCGAGGTCCGCGACCTGCTCGACCCCGACGCGCTCACCGTCACCGGCAAGCCACTCGTCACCTACCTCGACGACGCCCCGATCTGGGACCCCGAGGTCATCCGCACCCGGGCCGAACCACTCGTCGCCGAAGGCGGCATCGCCGTACTGCGCGGAAACCTCGCCCCCTCCGGAGCGCTCATCAAACCCGCGGCGGCCTCCGCGCACCTGCTGCGCCATTGCGGCCGGGCGGTGGTCTTCGACAGCATCGAGGACTTCCACGCCCGCGTCGACGACCCGGAACTCGACGTCGACGCCGACTCCGTCCTCGTCCTGCGCGGCTGCGGCCCCAAGGGCTATCCCGGCATGCCGGAGGTCTCGAACATGCCCCTGCCGAAGAAGCTTCTCGAGCAGGGTGTCCGTGACATGGTCCGTGTCTGCGACGGCCGGATGAGCGGCACGGCGTACGGCACGGTCGTGCTGCACGTGGCACCGGAGGCCGCGGCCGGCGGACCGCTCGCGCTGGTGCGCACCGGTGACTACATCACCCTGGACGTCGCGGGCCGGCGCCTCGACGTCGACGTACCGGACGACGAACTCGCCCGCAGAACACCGGACTTGGCCACCATCGCGGGCTTCGCGACCCCGGCGCGCGGCTGGGAACGGCTCTACGTGGACCACGTGCTGCAGGCCGACACCGGCGCCGACCTGGACTTCCTCGTCGGGTCCAGTGGATCGGAGGTGAGCCGTGAATCGCACTGATCCGACGGTCGTCAGGACGGCCCTGGTCACCGGAGGCGCGAGCGGACTCGGGGCGGCCAGCGCGCAACGCCTGCGCGCCGACGGCCTGACCGTGACGACGCTCGACCTCCGGGGTGCGGACATCCACGCGGATGTGACGGACGAGGACGCGCTGCGCCGGATCGCGGCCGAGATCGGACCTGTCGACGTCCTGGTCAACTCGGCGGGCATCGTCGGCCCGAACAAGCCGCTCGTCGAGACCACCACCGAGGAATGGCGCCGGGTCCTCGACGTCAACGTCCTGGGCACCGTGAACACCCTGCGGGCCTTCGTCCCCGGCATGCGCGAGCGCGGCTGGGGGCGGGTGGTCAACTTCGCGAGCATGGCGGGCAAGGACGGCAACGCCGACCTGTCGGTCTACTCCGCCTCCAAGGCCGCCGTGATCGCCCTCACCAAGTCCGTCGGCAAGGAACTGGCCACCAGCGGAGTCCTGGTCAACGTCATCACGCCCGCCGTCATCGCCACGCCCATGAACGACGACACGGCCCCCGAGGTCCTGGCGCGCATCACCGGTCTGATCCCCATGCGCCGGATCGGCCGCCCGGAGGAAGTGGCCGAACTGGTCGCGTTCCTGGCCTCCGAGCGGGTCAGCTTCTCCACCGGAGCCGTCTACGACATCAGCGGCGGACGAGCGACCTACTGACCGCCGACCCACCCAAGTCAGTTGGAGAAAGCGTCAGTTGCTCCTCGCGGCCTTCGCGAGCACGTTGGCCGCGAGGCGGACGTGTGCCGCGTCGACGAGGCGGCCGTCGTGGCCGATGGCGCCCGTGCCGCCGGCCTCGGCGTCGCGGTACAGCGCCGTGATCTCCTCGGCGGCGGCGAACTCCGCCGGGGAAGCGGTGAACACCTCGTTGGCCAGGGGGACTTGGCTCGGATGGATGGCCCACTTGCCGTCGAAACCGAGGAGGGCCGCCTGCCTCGCGGACCGTAGGTAACCGTCGGTGTCCCGGTACGCCGGGTGCGGGGCGTCGATGGCGGCGATGCCCGCCGCACGGGCTGCGGCGAGGATCTGGACCCGGGCGTAGTGCCAGAAGTCGCCGGGGTAGGGGCCCACGGGGTCGAAGTTGCCGTCGACGCGGGCGTGCAGCGACACCGAGAGGTCGCCCGCGCCGAAGATGATCGCCTCCAGCCGATCGCTCGCACGGGCGATCTCGTCAGGATCGACTACCTGGAGGCGACCCTCATCGCCTCGGGGGTCAGCGTGCTGCTGGTGCGGGTGTCGTTCGTCGACAACTCCTTCGGCTGGGCCTCCTGGCAGACCGCCGCCATGGTGGGCGGCGGGCTGGTGCTGATCGGCGCGGCCGTGCGGGTGGAGTCGCGGGCCGCCGAACCCGTCGTACCGCTGGGCATCGTGAAGCAGCGCACGACCGCGCTCGCGATCGTCGGCAGCCTCTCCGTCGGTACGGCCATGTTCGGTGCCGCGGTGTTCCTCAGCCAGTACTTCCAGCTCAGCCGAGGGCACAGTCCCACCGAGGCGGGCCTGCTGACGATCCCGATGATGGCCGGCATCCTCATCGCCTCCACGGTCGCGGGGCGGATGATCAGCCGGTCCGGGAAGATCAAGCCGTTCATCATCACCGGCGCCGTCCTCCTCACGGTCGGGTTCGCCGTGCTCGGCACCATCGACTCCAGGACGCCCATGCTCCTGCTGGGCGTGGCGATGCTGTGTGTCGGGATGGGGGTCGGCATGACCCTGCAGAACCTGGTGCTCGTCGTGCAGAACACCGTGCCCCTGAAGGACATCGGCGCGGCCAGCTCCACGGTGTCGTTCTTCCGCTCCCTCGGCGGCACGATCGGGGTCTCGGTCCTCGGCGCCGTGCTGGCCCGGCACGTCCAGGACCAGATCGCGCACGGCCTCGCCTCGACGGGACTGCGGACCACGGGCGCGGTCACGGACATCGGCGCCCAGCCCGCCGCCGTACAGGAGATCATCCGTGTCGCCTACGGCGACGCCACCGCGCAGATCTTCCTCCTCTCGGCCGGGGCGGCCGTCCTAGCCGTGGTCGCCGCGATCCTGCTGAAGCCGGTCAGCCTGCGCAGCAGCCTCGACCTGACCGAGAAGAGCGAGGGAACGGCGACGGTCGCCGCGGAGGCGGGGTGACGGGCCGAACTCGGCCGTGAAGTTGTGCGGACGGGTCCCTCAACCCGTCTACCTGGGTAAACTGCGGGAAACGCCACGTGCCTTGAGGAGGAGCCGGGATGCCGCCGCACAGTCCTTCCGCGGCCGGGGTTCCGGACGAGGGTGACGAGCGGAGCGGGCCGCCCGTCCGGCAGGCGCTGTCGGACAGCGTGTACGAGCGCATCAAGGCGATGGTCATGGACCACGAGATCGCCCCCGGCGCCCGCGTCGGCATCGAGGCGCTCGCCCGCGGCCTCAAGGTCTCGCCGACGCCCGTCCGCGAGGCGCTGGCCCGGCTGGAGTCCGACGGCCTGGTGGTCAAGCGGACGCTCTCCGGATACCGGGCCACCCAGCTGCTGACCCGCCGGGGTCTCGACGAACTCTTCGAGATGCGCCTGCTGTTGGAGCCCAGGGCGGCCGCGCTGGCCGCCGTGAACGCCACCGAGGCCCAACTCGACGCCATCGAGCGGATCGTCGAGGAGATGCAGGCCCACCCGAGCCCGGACGGACGGTACGCGTCGTACCGCGACTTCGCCGCCCTCGACCAGCGCTTCCACGAGGCGATCGGACAGGCCGCGCACCGACCGCTGTTGGCGGACGCGGTGGAACGGCTCCACGCGCATCTGCACATCTTCCGGCTCAACAAGGTGGTCGGCGCCGAGGGCCCCACCGTCGCCGAGCACGAGCGGATCGTCCGCGCGGTGCTGCGCCGCAACCCCGAGCGGGCGGCCGAGGCGATGACGGAGCACCTGACGCGCAGCCTGGAACGGCAGATCGAGGACGGCGAAAGGTCCGCCTCCTAGCCCCCTGTGGCGTGAACGGCCGTTCCAGCGGCGGGAGTTCAGGGCGCCGTGCGCACCGTGCGGTCGTGGATCAGGCGGATGATCCGGCCGCTCATGCGGTCGTAGTCGCGGTCGTTGCCGACCTCGCCGCGAATGCGGTGGTCCGTCATGACGACGACGCGGTCCGCGAGGGTGACCATCTCCGCGAGGTCGCTGGTGATGAGGAGGATGGGCAGGCCGTCGTGGGCGAGGTCCCAGATCAGTTCGTGGAAGGCGCGCTTGGTGCGGACGTCGACGCCCACCGTCGGTTCGTCGATGACGAGCAACCGCGTGTCCGCGGCAAGCCACTTGGCGAGGCTGACCTTCTGCTGGTTCCCGCCCGAGAGTTCACCGGCGTTCTGCCCGAGCCCCGAGACCCGGATGCCGAGCCGGTCGACGAGATCCTGCGCGACCGCCCGCTCCTCGCGCGCCGAGACGAAGCCGAGAGCCTTGGCGAGTCTCTTCCACACCGTCACCGTGATGTTGCGGACGATGGGCTGCTCCAGGAAGACGCCCTCCTCCTTGCGGTTCTCGGTGACGTACCCGATCCCGTACTCGTGCAGGGCCTGGCGCGGTGAGGTGATGCGGACCGGACTGCCGTGCACCCGGATCTCGCCTCCCGTGACGCGGTCCAGGCCGAGCACCGCTTTCACCAGCTCGCTGCGCCCGGCGCCGACCAGTCCGTACAGGCCGACGATCTCCCCGGGCCGGACCTCCAGGCTGATGTCACGGTGCCCGCCGGCCGTGGAGACCTTGTCCAGTACGAGAGTTGGGGTGGCGGAGCGGTCGACCGTGCGGGGGCGCAGCTCCGTCGCCGCGTGGGCGCGGCCCACCATGAGGCCGACGATGTCGTCGTGGGTGTGGTCGGGGAGCGGGGAGGACTCCAGGACCGACTTCCCGTCGCGCAGTACGGTCACCGTGTCGCAGACCGCGAAGACCTCCTCCAGTTTGTGGCTGACGAAGACGACACAGGCGCCGCGCGTGGCCAGTCGCCGGATCACCTCGAAGAGGCGTTCCGTCTCCTGAGGGGAGAGGGAGGCGGTGGGTTCGTCCAGCAGCAGGACCCGGCTCTCGGTGTAGAGGGCCTTGGCGATCTCCACCAACTGCTGCTGTGCGACGGAGAGTTCACGCACCGGGCGCTGCGGATCCAGGTCCACGCCGAGTTCCGCGAGGCACGCCAGGGTCGGCGCGGTCATCGCCTCGCGGTCGACCAGGCCACGGTATGACGGAGGGTTCTGGAGGGTGATGTTCTCCGCCACCGAGAAGCCCGGGATCAGATTGCGTTCCTGGTGGACGACACCGATGCCGGTACGGGTGGCCTCCAACGGCGAGCGCAGATGGACCTGTTGGCCGCACCAGGTCAGCTCGCCGCCGTCGGGGGAGTGCACCCCGGTGAGAACTTTGATGAGGGTGGACTTGCCGGCGCCGTTCTCCCCGAGGAGCGCGTGTACGGTGCCGGCGGTCAGCGTCAGCCCCACGCCGTCCAGTGCCCGGACCCCGGGGAAGACCTTGACCAGGTCGTGGCATGCGAGAAGAACCGTGCCGCTCACTGGGCACCTCCCTTCTGTGGCAGGGCAGTTGGTGACTGCGGGCTCTTCTCCAGGCGCGTCTGGTGCAGCCGGCCACCGGCGACCGTCCCCAGGACGACCAGGCCGATGAGGAGGTTCACCCAGCTCGGGTCCAGCGAGAACTGCGCCCGCGCCGCGTCGATCAGGCGTGTCACGAAGGCCGCGAGGACCGTGCCCAGTACGGCGATCGAACCGCCGGTGAGTGCCACGCCCCCGATGATCGGCGCGGCGAAGCTCGGCAGCAGCCAGTCCCCGCCGACGCTGCGGTTGACGCCGGGCAGCGAGGCCGTGGCGGTCACCGCGGCCACCCCGATCAGCAGTCCGGACAGGGTGTGCGCGACCACGATCTGCCGGTCGGTGGAGATACCGGACAGCCGGGCGGCCAGGGGATTTCCACCTGCGGCGAGGAGCCTTCGGCCCGCGACCGTGCGGTACATGAAGGCGGCCAGCAGTGCCGCCGCGACGAGCGCGGTGACGAAGACGAGCGGAGTGTTCAGCGGCGCCGCCGAGCCGAAGTCGCGCAGGGTGCGCGAGTAGCCGTCGACGGTACGGGTGCCGGTGAGCCGGTACTGCGCGCCCAGCAAGATCGTCATCGTCGCGAGGGTGACGATGAAGCCGTTGATCTGCGTGGCGACGATGGCGACACCGGTCGCCAGGCCGATGGCCGTCGCCGTCGACAGGCCCACGATCACGGCCAGTCCGGCGGGCATCCCGTGATCGGCCATGAGAACGCCCATGAGACAGGCGGTGAAGCCGCCCAACGCGCCTACGGCGAGGTTGAGTTGACCCACGCACAGTGCCACCATCTGGGCCAGCCCGATGAGGATGGGAGTGGCGAGGTACTGGAGGAAGACCCGCACGGAGGGGCCCTCGAAGAACGAGCCGGACGAGGCCGCACCCAGCGCCACGTACCCCGCCACGACCACACACAGCAGCATCGCCGCAGTGGACCGGGAGAACCGGCGTAGCGCTCCGATGGCCCAACTCCTTTGCCCACTAAGGGTGTTCAAGCGGTTCATGTCGAGCGCACCACCTTGCGATAGGACACCACCGTGCGGATCCGGTCGGCCGACAGGGCCAGCAGGAGGACACAGCCGAGATAGATGTTCAGGCTCTCCAGACCGACGCCGAGCAGGTCGAGGCCCTTGCGGATCACCCCGACCAGGGCGGTGCCGAGCAGCGTGCCCAGGACGGACACCACCCCGCCGGTGAGGAGGGTGCCGCCGAGCACCGCGCCGAGGAAGGACGGCAGCATGAAGTCGTCGCCGATGGAGGCGCGGAACGTACCGGTGCCGGCCGCCGCCATGAACCCGGCCAGCGCGGCGAGCAGCCCCGACAGCGTGTGCGCGAGCAGCACCCGGCGCCCGGTGGGAATGCCGGACAGCTCAGCGGCGGCCGGATTGGCGCCGGTGAGCAGCAGTTCGCGGCCGATGCGCGTACCGCCGTAGAGGAAACCGAGGGCGAGCATCGCGAGGACGGTGAACTGGGCTATCTGCGGGACGGCGGGGGAGCCGCAGATGGGGCCCGTGCAGATGTCGGCGAGGGAGTACGAGCGCAGGGCGTCGATGCCGGCGGGGTGGGTGGTGAAGGCGGCGTCGTCGGTGAGGGCCGAGTAGAGGAGGGAGACGAGGCCGAGGAGGGCGAAGTCCATGGCCAGGGTGACGACGAAGGAACTCACTCCGGTACGGGCGATCAGCCAGCCCGTGACCGCGCCGATCGCCGCGCCGGCGGTCAGGCACATGAGCAGCCCGACCTGCATCGGGACGCCGAGACGGTCGTAGCCGAGACCCGCGAACAGGGCGCCGAAGGCGGCCATGCGGCCGACCGCGAGGTTCATGTGGCCGACGGACAGGGCGACCATCTGCGCGAGCGCGACCACGGTCAGGGTGGCGATGTCGCGCAGGAGCGGGAAGAGCACCAGCCGCTGGTCCAGGAAGGCCGGGCGCAGCACGCCGAACAGGACGCTCAGCGCGATGACCAGCACCAGCAGGCCGAGCCGCTGGTTGACCCAGAACGGCATACGGTGGTGTGCCGTCCGCTCCTCCGGGACGGTCTCCGGCGGGCTGATCGAGGTCGTCATGCCACCCTCCGGTCGTCCAGCGCGTCCGGGTCCCAGTCGATGCCGATGCCCGGTGTGTCGGGGGCCACCGCCAGGCCGTCGCGGATGGTCAGTTCGGTGCGGGTCACCGCCCTCAACTGCGGGATGTACTCGACGTATTGGCCGTTCGGCACGGCCGCGGCGAGGCTGACGTGCAGTTCCATCAGGAAGTGCGGACACACCATCACGTTGTGGCTCTCCGCCAGGTGCGCGACCTTCAACCAGGGGGTGACACCACCGATTCGGGCCGCGTCGACCTGCACGACGGAGGCGGCGCCGGCCTCCAGGTAGCTGCGGAACTGCATGAGTGAGTACATGGACTCCCCTACGGCGAGGGGGATTTGGGTCGCCGCCGCGAGCCGGGCGTGCCCGCTGATGTCGTCCGCGGGCAGCGGCTCCTCCAGCCAGTACGGGTCGTACGGCTCCAGCGCCGCCGCGAGCCGCAGGACGGAGGACGCCGACTGGGACTGGTTCGCGTCGGTCATGATGTGCAGCGCCGGGCCGACGGCCTCGCGGACCGCGCGCAGCCGCTCGGCGTCCTCGGACGGATGCGGCCTGCCCACCTTGATCTTGACCCCCGCCCAGCCCAACTCCTGGGCGCGCAGGGCGCCTTTGACCAGTTCCGCGGTGTCGAGATGGAGCCAGCCGCCCTCGGTGTCGTAGACCGGCACCTCCTGGCGGTGGCCGCCGGCCAGCCGCCACAGCGGTTCGCTCGCGCGCCTGCACCGCGCGTCCCACAGGGCGGTGTCCACGGCGGCGAGGGCGAGCGAGGTGATGGCGCCGGTGGTCGTCGCCCGGGTCAGCGTGAACAGCCGCTGCCACAGCGCCTCCACGTTGCGGGCGTCCTGCCCGACGAGCGCGGGCAGCAAGTGGTCGCGCAGCAGGGCGAGTACGGAGCTGCCGCCGGTGCCGATGGTGTAGGAGTAGCCGGTTCCCGCGAGGCCGTCGGCCGTCTCCAGGTCGACCAGGACCGTCTCCTGTTTGACGAAGGACTGCACCGCGTCGGTACGGTCCTGCTCGACGGCGATGTCGACCAGCCTCGCGGTCGCGGCCGTGATGATGCTGCTGCTCATTCAGCGATTCCGGTTTCTGTCGGGGGAGTCGACCATCAGCGGTGCTCGGCGGTCAGGGGTGGTCGGCCGTCAGCCGCAGGAGAGGATCTTGTCGGCGAACTGCTTCTTCAGTTCGGCGGTCTTCGCCTGCCGTGCCTTGTCGTAGCCGGCGACGTTCGCCTTGGTGACGACGAACGAACCGGAGTCCACCTCGACCCCGGGCGAGCGCACCGTGCACTGCTTCGTCTGGAGCAGCGCCAGCGCCCATGTCCCGATCTCGGCCTGCCCGACCGGGTTCTGCACCACGGTGGCCGTGACCGTGCCCTGCTCGATACCGCTGAGGATCTTGGCGTCGTCGTCGATGGCGATGACCTTCGCCTTCGACCCGGACGACTTGACGACATCGGCCGCGGCGACGGCCGGGTTGTAGGCGGTGGCGACGATGCCCGTGATCTGAGTGCCCTTTGCCGCCATCAGGTCGGACACTGCCTTCTGCGCGGTCTGGAGGTCCGTGTCGATGTCGGTGATGGTCTGAAGGAGCTTCACCTTGCCGCCCGACTCCTTCACGGCCTGGGCGACGCCCTTGATCCTCAACTGGGTATTGGCATCGACGTTGTTGCCGGTCAGATGGACCAGGGTGCCCTGGCCGCCCATGGCCGCGATCGCCGCCTTCGCGGCTTTGTAGGCGGCGAGCTGGACGTCGGTGGAGAGACAGAAGTCGGCCTCGTCCTTGTCACCGGCGGGGCAGGACCCCAGGGACGCCACCGGGAAACCCTGCGAACGCAGGTCCGCGAAGGTCGAGTTGATGTCGGTGGGGGAGACGCCGAACACCCCGAACGCGTTGTAGCCGCGCGCCGCGAGCGTGGACAGCAGGTTGTTCTGCTTCTGCTGGTCCCACTCCGCCGTCTCGTCGAAGGCCACGGCGCCGAGACCGTACGTCTCCTTCGCGACGGCGCCCGCGCTCTTCCAGGGCTGGAAGTACGGGTGGGCGCCGCCCGGCACGAGGGCGACCTTGGTCCCCGAGGCGTCCCCGAGTTGGGCGCCGCCGCCGGTGCGAGCGGCCGGCGCGGCCTGACTGCCGGAATCGGCACCGGAGTTCTTGTAGGTACAGGCCGCTGTCCCCGAGGCCAGCAACACGGCCGCGACAACTCCGGGCAGGACAGATCTGGTTGGGAAGCGCATGACCCACCCCTGCGGATTCAGATAGGAATCAGATAGGAAATCGATGCGGCGATCGTGGGGGAGGAACCTGGGCCCGTCAAGACGTTCGGCATAAACAGGTGTGTTGGGTAGGAGGTTTGTGACTCTGGAGGCCAGCGCGCTCGCACCTCACTCGACCCGGCCACGCGTGAAATCGTATAGGAAATGACTGCGTGTCGGTCTGGCTGTAAAGGTGCGGATCATTCCCGCCAATCGAAGATCGCGCGCCCGGCGGCCCTCTAGGATGACTGGCTTCGGCGTTCGCGGGCAGGCAGGTCGCAGGGGGCAACTCGCGGGCGTGCACGGGCAGTTCACCGCAGGGAGATTGCGCATGGGTTCCGATGAGGTCTTAACGACGCCGCTGGACGGGCTGTCGGCCGGCCCCGTGGTGCCGCGGCTGGTGCTGGGCGCACGGCTGCGCGAACTGCGGGAGGAGCGGAACATCGCCCGGCAGTCCGCCGGTGAGGCCATCCGCGCCTCCCGGTCCAAGATCAGCCGACTGGAGGCCGGCCGCCACCGCTTCAAACCGCGTGACGTGGCCGACCTGCTCACGCTCTACGGCGTCACGGAGGAGGCCGAGCGCGCCACCCTGCTGGCGCTGGCCGAGGAGGCCAACTCCCCTGCCTGGTGGCAGCACTTCAACGATGTGGTGCCCATCTGGGCGCGCGCCTACCTCGGGGCCGAGCAGGCCGCGAGTCTCGTCCGCTGCTTCGAGGTCCAACGCGTTCCCCACCTGTTGCAGACCCCCGACTACGCGCGCGCCTCCCTCAGGCTCGCCCACTCGGGTGCCGGCGGGGCGGAACTGGACCGGCGGGTCAGGCTACGGATGACACGGCAGCGGATCCTGCGCAGGCGGCCGGCCGCGCAGCTCTGGGCCGTGATCGACGAGGCGGCGCTGCGACGCCCGGTGGGCGGTACCGGCACCATGCGCGCCCAGCTCAGGCATCTCATCGAGATCTGCCGGCACCCGCAGGTCACCGTCCAGATCATGCCGTTCGTCGCCGGCGGTCACGCGGGGGAGGCCGGTCCGGTCACCATCCTGCGGCTGCCCGGCGGCCGGCTGCCCGACATGGTCTACCTCGAACAGCGCGTCACCGCCCTCTATCCCGACCGGCCGACCGAGATCGAGTGCTACTGGGACGTCATGAACCGCCTGGTGGTCGAGGCGGAACCGCCGGAGGAGACTCCGACGATCCTGCACCGCATCCTTCAGGAGACCTGAACCACCGGGCGGGGCCCAGGGCCTGTCCGGCGGATCGGGTCGGTGGAAAGCGGCGGCGCCTCATCGGCGCGGGTGAGCGGGGTCTGGCGCGTGCGGCTGCAAGGCGGAGGAGGCGTTGACATCAGCGGCTTCGCCGCGGGCGACGCGATGGGGGTCCCCCCGGTCGAGCGAAGCCGGGACTGGGGGAGTCGGCGACCGAGGACAACGCCGCTGGGGGCCTCCCCCACGCCTTTGAGGCAGTGGGGGAGGGCGTGCCGGCCCCCGCTTCTCCGGCATGAACCACCGGACAGGCCCTAGCGTTTGAGGGCGACACCGCCGTACTGGTGCACCTCCGCGGGCAGACCCCAGGCGCTCTCGTCCGGACGCCAGCGCGAGCAGGACGCCACGCCCGGTTCGAGCAGCTCAAGACCCTCGAAGAAGCCCGCGATCTGTTCGGGGCTGCGCAGGATGTACGGGATCGAACCGCCCTCGTTGTACTGGCGGATGGCGTCCACGTAGGCCTCGCTGGTGTCGGTGCTGTCGTACTGCACGAGGTAGCTGCCCGCGGGCAGGGCGGCCACCAGCCGGCGCACGATCGCGCGGGCCTCGTCGTAGTCCTCGATGTGGCCCAGGATGCCCATCAGCATGAGGGCGACGGGCTTGTCGAAGTCGAGGGTCTTGCCGGCCTCCCGCACGATGGTGTCCGGGTCGCGCAGGTCGGCGTCGACGTAGTTGGTGACGCCTTCCGGGGAGCTGGTGAGCAGCGCGCGGGCGTGTGCCAGCACCAGCGGGTCGTTGTCGACGTAGACGATGCGGCACTCGGGGACCACCCGCTGGGCTATCTCGTGGGTGTTGTCCACGCTGGGCAGCCCGGTCCCGATGTCCAGGAACTGCCGGATGCCTTCCTCGGCGGCCAGATGACGGACGGCGCGAGCGAGGAAGTACCGGGCGGCGCGGGCGCCGGTCTCGATGCCCGGGAAGATCTCGCGGAACGCGTCACCGGCGAGCCGGTCGACTTCGTAGTTGTCCTTGCCTCCCAGCCAGTAGTTCCAGATCCGGGCCGACTGCGGCACGGTGGTGTCGAACCTGGCGAGCGCATCCTGCTCGGAGTTGTCTGCCGCTTCGGTCATGGACGCTCCTGTGCGTACGCGGTGAGAACCACGGAACCGACGAAGATCGGCCGTGGACTCCCACGTTATTCCTCCGCTGCTCGCCCCGTGTGACGCCTTGGCCCCAACTGCGCTTGTCCGACGGCTCGTTGGCTTGTTCGCTGCGGTCGGTGACGTGGAATCAGTCCTCGGCCGGGGATCAGTTCTCCGCCGCGTGCCGGGTGAGGAATCCGATGCCGGCCGCGACGGCGGCCAGCACGGCCACGCTGGTGAGCGCGGCGGGGAGGGAGTACCAGTCCGCCATGAAGCCGATGGCGGGCGGCCCCAGGAGCATGCCGCCGTAGCCGAGGGTGGAGGCGATCGCGACTCCGTCGGGGCCGGCGAGGGTACCGGCTCGTTCTACGGCGACGGGGAAGAGGTTGGCGAGGCCGAGCCCCGTGATCACGAAGCCGAGGACCGCCGCCCACAGGGTGGGCGCGAGGGCGCCGAGCAGCATGCCGAGGGCGGCGATGGTGCCGCCGGAGACGAGCGTGCGGGTCCGCCCGAGGCGTTCGAGGAGCCGGGTGCCGGTGAGCCGGCCGGCGGTCATGGCGAGCGCGAAGCAGGAGTAGCCGAGGGCGGCGGCGCCGGCGGTGGCGTCGAGGTCCTGCTCCAGGTGCAGGGCGCTCCAGTCGGCGAGGGCGCCTTCGCCGAAGGCGGTGCAGAGGGCGATCAGGCCGAAGGTGAAGACGAGGCCGCGGGTGCGGGGAGTCAGGCGGTGGGGTGGGGTCTGCTGTTTCGGGGAGTCCTGGGGGGAGTTCAGTGGTGCTGGTGCTGGTGCTGGTGCTGGTGCTGGTGCTGGTGGCTTGAGGCGGAGCAGGTTCCGGCCGACCACGGCGGTGACGAGCAGGCCGATCACGGTGAGGCCGAACAGGTGCTGGGTCGGGGTCAGGACACCGGCGACCAGCCCGCCGAGCCCGGCGCCGACCATGCCGCCGAGGCTGAACGCGGCGTGGAAACTGGGCATGATGGGCCGCCGCATGGCCCTGACCAGGTCGACCGCCGCGCTGTTGAACGCGACGTTGATCCCGCCGTAGGCGGCCCCGAAGACGAGCAGGACGAGGCCGAGGGTGAGCGGCGAGTGGGTGAGCGGGGGAAGGGACACGCTCAGGGACAGCAACACGGCGCAGACGACGGTGACTTGGTGGTTGCCGTAGCGGTGGCAGAGGCGCCCGGTGAGCATCATGGTGACGACGGCACCGGCGGAGACGCCGAGGAGGGCGAGCCCGAGGGTGCTGGCGGAGGCGCCGGTCTGCTCCTTGATGGCGGGGATACGGACGACCCAGCCGGCGAAGACGAAGCCGTCGAGGGCGAAGAACGCGGTGAGGGTGATCCGGAGGCGCGTGAGGTCGGTGGGGGTGCCCGGCACGACGTTGTGCGTTCGGGGTTTGTTTATTTGCGGCACAAATGCAGGTTAGGTGGGTGCTGTGGCGGGGGCAAGGGAGTTGGGGCGCGCTGAGGGATCGGCCCGGTAGGTGGTGGCGTCACGCGCGGTGGCCGTTGGACGAAGTCTGTAGGTGGGCGGCGGTGTCGCGTTCCTGTGAGCCTGGCCATCGGTTCGCCCATGTCCGGGCGTCGTTCTGGACGCCACCGCCCTGGACGACAGCGACATGCCGACCGCCGCGTTCGCCCACGGGTACTCGGAGACGGTGTTCCTGACCGCGCCCCTCGGATGGCCTCGGCGGTCAGGAAGGGCGTACAGCATCTGCTACTTCAGTCCCCAGGCCGAGGCGCCGTTCTGTGGACGCGTCGAACCATCTGTCGACGAGATCACCGACGCCGACCTCGCGGAGGCGCTCGCCGAGCTGGACCGGTCGGCCGCCGATCTCGCCCCGGCCTTCCTCGCCTTCGACGAGCGGGGCTGCGGACCGGCCGCCCTTCGACCACAGCGCGACCGACCCGCCGCGACGGATCCCCCACGCGGGTTTCGAGGGCTTCACCGCGACCGAGCCGCCGGCGCGCTGACGATGTACCCGGCGCGCTGGGGGGACACCCTTGACCCGACCGACGTCCCGCCCCGCACGCCATCCGGGCGACGGCACCTGTGGCGATCGCACTCCCGTCGACGCTCCCTCAGCTCTCCTCGCGGAAGCGGTGGCTCCGCCCGGGCGGAGGGCAGAACGGGGCCAGGCGAGACGACAAGGACCCGACGAGTCCCTGAGGGCGGTGACTTGACCGTCGTCGGCCTGGTCCGTCGGGAGCGTGTGCACCTGGCCGGTGACTCGGCGGCAGCGGCGGATCGCGGCTCACGATCCGCCGCGACCCGAAGGTCTTCACCGACGGTCCCTCCACGAACGGTGTGCCGTGACGATCGGAGGGAGGGCGGGAGCGGGCAGGTCAGGTGCTGCGGACCACGCACTGTCGCGCGCGGCTCGCCGGTGGTGCCGTTCCGGGGACACTCGAACGCCGTGTCACCCGGGTCGGCTGCGGCGACCGAGCCGTCGCGGTCAGGCACCGCGGCGGGCGGGGCAGGTGTGTCACTCCGTGCTGCGCAGGGCGAGCCAGGTCTCGTGGCCCACGATGCCGTCGGCGTCCAGCAGCTTGTCGCTCTGGAAGCTCCGCACCGCGGACTCGGTTCCGGCCCCGAAGTCGCCGTCCACGCCTGTGCCCCCGACGTCGTATCCGCGCTTCGTCAGCATGCACTGCACCTGGAGCACACGCTTGCCGCTCTGTCCCAGGCGCGTGCGTCCGTTGCCGTTGTAGTACGTGCAGTCCGAGATCCAGGCCGGGGTCGCGGGCTCGGTGGTGGGCGGACTGCTCGGAGAAGACGAGGGAGTAGCGGCGGCCGAGGCGCTGGGATCGGCATCGGGAGCGGAGGGAGTGCCGTGCACCCCCGGTGCGGCGGAGCCGGAATCCCCGGGGTTCGTGCTCGCGCCGTTCGGATTCGCGGCGCCGTCGACGCTCTTGCCGGATGCAGCTCTCACGTCCGAGGCCCCGGGTACCGGTGACGAGACGGTGCCGCCGGGCACGGTGCGGCCGGTCGTCGTAGCGGACCCCGGGGCGGAAGCGGCGGGCGGGGGGTCTTGGCGACTGAGCATGAAGCCCGCTGCGGCCACCGCGCAGACGGCGATGCCCACGGCGACGGCCCGTACCGACGTCCTCCGTGCCCAGGTGCGGACCTTGCTCTCCTGAGGGCGTGCCGATGGTGTCCCGGAGGCGGCGTCGGCGGCCACCACCGGTGGTTCGAGAGGGGGCGGACCAGGTCGGCCGCCCTGCCCGGCGGGTGCCGACGGCACTGCCGGCGGCCGTTCGTCCGCAGACCGTAATGGGGCTTGGGACGCGACGGGGATGCGGTACAGCACCTCGTACGCCCGCTGCCGGGCCAGCAGTTGGCCGGCGAGCGGCTCGGGCCACACGGTCGTCTCGCCGCGTTCCCCGGCGGCAGCGATCAAGTCCTGCCCTGTGGGCCGCCGTTCGGGCTCTTTGGCCAGGCAGGCGGTCAGCAGCGAGCCGAGTTCCGCGTCCGCAGCCGAGATCTCGGCGATCAGCTCGGGATCCGGCTCCTCGAACGCCACCCGGTGCATCACGTCGACCCCCGTACCGTCGCCGAACGGGGCACGCCCCGCCGCCGCGTACACCAGGGTCCCGGCGAGTGAGAACACGTCCGACGCCGTGTCGGATCTGCCGGTCCTCAAGTGTTCCGGCGACATGTAGGCCGGAGTTCCCACCCGGACACCCGTGCCGGTGATCGTGCTGGCGTCCATGGCCTTCGAAATGCCGAAGTCGATCACATGCGCGCCCCCGACGGACAACAGCACGTTGGACGGCTTCAGATCCCGGTGCACGATCCCCGTGACCGCGAGGTCTGCCAGCGCCTGCCCCAGCTCCGCGACCAGACGCCAGACCGCGGCCGTCTCCAGGGCGCCGAGCTCACGTACGGCATGCGCGAGATCGAGCCCCGGGAGGTACTCGGTGGCCATCCACAGCAACTCGTGCTGGAAGCCCGTGCCGCACAGTCTCGGTGTGTGCGACGTGCTGACCCGTTCGTGCACCGACGCTTCACGCTCGAACCGGCGCCGGAAGCCGGGATCGTCCGCGTACTCCGGCCTGATCACCTTCACCGCGGCCAGACCGGGACCGCCGTCCGCCGGACGTGCGAGATAGACCCGCCCCATACCGCCGCTACCGAGCAGCGCCAGCGGCACATAGGGGCCGATGCGGTCCGGATCGCCGAGGCGTAGGGGTGAGGCACCGGTCTGCCGCAGTGCGGCGGCCTCGTTCGTTGCCAAGTCCGGTGACATCGGCCGCTGTTCTGACAAGGAACCCCCGAAGTGATGTGCGCCGTACGTCAGTTCGGCCCCACGGAATCACGAGGCTAGCCGAGCGGTGGCGTACGTTCATGGTTTCCCGCACTTCCGTTCCCCAGTGGGCTGTTCAGGGCGCCTCGATCAAGCTCCCCGGGACGGAGGCTTCTTCGCCGGTGCCGTGAGGCGGTCGCGGACGGCGACGGGAAGCCGCTGTGCGACCACGCTCGATACTTCACGCGGTATGTCCGTGGGGGCGGGTTGCGCCGCCGTACCGATGGCCGGGGTGGCACGGCGCACGGTGACGACACGACGGTCCTCGGTGAGAAGCCGGCGAAATCTGTGTGTCTGCCGGTTGTTGATCCCGCCGTAGGCGGCGCCGAAGACGACCAGGACGGGACCGAGGGCGCTGGCGGAGGCGCCGGTCTGCTCCTTGATGGCGCGGTGATGGCGTGCTGCCGTTGGGTGAACGCGAGCCCTGCCGCGATGACCGCCAGCACGAGCAGGGCGGCCAAGGCGGAGACCAGAGAGCGCAGGCGGCGTGCCGTGCGGGCGGTCGCGCGCTGTTCCGCGTCCCGCGTCCGCAGGCTCGCCGCCAGGAACTCCCGTTCCAGTGCCGTGAGTTGGTCGGCGCTGTCGGGGGTGGTGAAGACCTCCTCGGCGGCCGTCAGCCGCGTCCCGCGGTACAGCGCACCGGTGTCGCGGTCCAACTGCCGCCAGGCGGTGGCGGCTTGGGTGAGTAGTCGGTGGCGGCGCAGTACCTCGCGGTCGCGGTCGATCCAGTCGCGCAGTCGGGGCCAGGCCGTGATGAGTGCTTCGTGGGCGAGGTCGACGGTGTCGTCGTCGAGGGTGATCAGCCGGGCCCGGGCCAGCCGGTCCAGGACGACGGCGGTGTCGGTGGTGTCGGCGGTGTCGAGTTCGGCGCGGTGGGCGGGACGGCTGGTGTCGTCGGTGCCCTCGCCGGGGGCGATGAGGCGGAGCATCACCTGGCGGGCGAGGGCGGCCTCCTGTGGGGAGAGGGTGGCGTAGAGGTCCTCGGCGGTCTGGGTGATCGCGCCCCGCACGCCGCCGGCGGCCTCGTATCCCTTGAGGGTCAGCGTGCGGCCCCGGCGGCGGCGCCAGGTCTCCAGCAGGGCGTGGGACATCAGCGGGAGGCCGCCGGGCCGGTCGCAGACGTCCGCGACGATCCGGTCGGTCAGGGCCCTTTCCACGGTCAGTCCGTGGGCGGTGGCGGGTCTGACGACGGCCTCGCGCAGCTCGTCCGTGCTCATCGGGGCCACGAGGAGACTCGCACCGCGCAGCGCGTCCGCCAGGGCGCGGTGTTCGCCGAGCCGGCCGTAGAGGTCGGCGCGTACCGCGATCACCACCCGCAGCCCGCCACCGGGCCGGGAGGCCGTCAGCAGCCGGTCGAGGAAACGGGCCCGCTCGGCGGGGTCCCGGCAGAGTGTGAAGACCTCCTCGAACTGGTCCACCATCACCCACGTGTCCCCGTCTCCCGTCGCCTCGGCGGGAGTGAGCGCCCGGGCGTGGGTACGCGCCGGACGCTCGCCGGGCGTGAGGATGCGTACGGCCGCCGGGCGGGTGCCCGGCCACGCCTCACCGCGCAGCGCCGGTACCAGCCCGGCGCGCAGCAGGGACGACTTGCCGCTGCCCGAGGTGCCGACGACGGCCACGAAGCGGTTGTCGAGCGCCAACTCCGCCAGGTCGGCGACCAGTTGGTCCCGTCCGAAGAAGAGGTCACGGTCGCCCGGTTCGAACCGCGCCAACCCCCGGTACGGTGGCGAGACCCCTTCTTCGTCCAAGGCCGGCCGTCCGGCCTCCGCCTCGGACGCTTCCTGCCAACGTCGTTCCCACTCACCGACGTCCGCACCGCAGGCCCGTACGTACGCGAGGGCGACGGCCAGCGACGGGAGGCGCTCACCGGCCGCCGACTCCGACAGCGTGGCCGCCGAGAACTCGACCCGTTCGGCCATCGCCCGATACGTGATCCCCCCGGCCTCCCGGCGCAGTTGACGCAACTCGTACGCGAACCGCTGCACCGGCCCGGCCCCAGGGTCCAGCCGACTCTCCGGACGCCCCATGCCGCCCCCCATCCACGACGTTCCCGCTCCCGGCGCATCACTCGCGCAACCGGGAGGCCGGCCGAACGTCCCGCGTTCCCTCCCCCGGGGAACGCGGGACGTTCGGCCGGC
>NZ_JAENRY010000091.1 GCF_016612545.1 Streptomyces sp. MBT65
GATCTCCCTGGTCGGCGTCCTCCTGGGCCGCGATCCCGAGGCCGCCGTCGAGGAGGACGCCGACCAGGGAGATCGCGGAGGCGAGGGCGATGTAGAGGGCCAGTGGTACCCAGCTGTCGTAGGCGCTCAGGAGGGTGGTGAACAGGAGCGGGGCGATGGCGCCGCCGATGATCCCGGCCAGGGTGTAGGCCAGCGAGGAGCCGGTGTAGCGCAGCCGGGGTGAGAACTGCTCGGCGATGAACGCGGCCTGCGGGCCGTAGAGACAGCAGTGGATGACGAGGGCCACCAGGACGCCTGCGGCGAGCGGCAGCCAGGAACCGCCGGCCGCCATCGGGAAGAACACGAACGGCCACACGGCGGCGGCCACCGCTGAAATGCCGTACAGCAGGCGCCTGTTGACGCGGTCGGAGAGTGCGCCGGCCAGGGGCATCAGGAAGATCTGGACCGAGGAGCCGATGAGGACGGCCGCGAGGGCGGAGCCGCGCGACATGTCGAGTTCCTGGGTGGCGTAGGTCAGCACGAAGACAGTGAACATCGCGTACAGCACGTCCGGGCCGACCCGGCACAGGATCGCGGCGGTCAGGGCGCGGGGCTGGGTGGTGAAGACCTCGCGGACGGGCGTTCGGGGCCTGGACTGCTCGGCCTCCATCGCCTTGAAGACCGGGGTCTCCTCCAGCTTGGCCCGGATCCACAGGCCGAAGCCGACCAGGACGCCGGACAGCAGGAACGCCACCCGCCAGCCCCATGACTCGAACTGCGCCTCGGTCAGCAGGGCGCCGAGGGCGGCGAGCACACCGTTGGCGAGCAGGTTGCCCGCGGGCGGGCCCACCTGTGCGGCGGAGGCGTAGAAGCCCCGGCGGCGCGGGTCGCCGAACTCGCTGGACAGCAGGACGGCGCCGCCCCACTCGCCGCCCACGCCGACGCCCTGGGCGAAGCGCAGCACGACGAGGGCGATGGGTGCGGCGACGCCGATCGTGCCGTAGGCGGGCAGCAGGCCGATCAGGAACGTGGCGACGCCGATGAGGACGAGGGTGGCGATCAGCACCTTCTTGCGGCCGATCACATCGCCGAGGCGGCCGAAGACGAAGCCGCCGAGGGGGCGGGAGAGGTAGCCGACCGCGTAGGTGGAGAACGCCAGGAGCGTGCCGGTGAGCGGGTCCTCGGAGGGGAAGAACAGATCGCCGAAGACCAGGGCGGCCGCCGCGGAGTAGACGGCGAAGTCGTACCACTCCAGGGCCGTGCCGGTGAGGCTCGCGACGAAGGCGCGGCGGACGCCGGAGTGCCTCGCCGCTGTCCCGGCGTCGCTCTTCGGGGTGTCGTGCATGGTGCCCATCCTTGCTCGGGGACATCGACCTTCCGGCATACTTCTTGTATACAGGTCGTATGCGCAAGCCCTGCGCCCGAAGTTAACGAGCCCGTTTCCTGACTGGGAGTGCCCTCATGGCCGTGCTGACCTTCGAACTGCCCGACGGAACGACACGTGAGGTCGATGTCGTCCAGGTCCTCAACGCCGGGTACGCCGGGCGCAGTCAGGACGATGTCGCCGCACATGTCGCGGAACTCGCCGAGCTGGGGGTGCCGGGCCCGTCCGTGACGCCCGCGCTCTACCCCGTGTCCCCGTATCTCGCCCAGCAGACCGAGCGGGTCGCGGCCCAGCACGGCCGCACGTCCGGCGAGGCCGAGTGGGCGCTGGTCGTCGCGGCGGACGGGGAGCTGCTGCTGACCGCGGCCTGCGACCACACCGACCGCGACCTGGAGGTGCACGGGGTGGCGTGGAGCAAGAACGCCGGCCCCGACGTCCTCGCCCGCCGCGCCTGGCGGCTGGCCGACGTCGAGTCCCGCATCGACGAACTCACCCTGCGCGCCTGGGTCGACCACGCCGGCACCGAGACCGAGATCCAGACCGGCACCCTCGCCGAACTCCTCACCCCGGCCTACTGGGTCGACGTCCTGCGCGCCCGCGGCGAACTGACCCCCGGCACCGTCCTGATCTCCGGCACCATCCCGATGGCCCCGGGCGTCGACCAGTTCGCCGACAGGTGGCGTGTGGAACTGGCCGATCCGGCGGGCGGGGACGTCATCAGCCTTGCCTACGACATCCGGCCGATGCCGGAGCCGATCGGCTAACCGGTCTGCTTCAGGGCGAGGTCGTCGGCGTAGTAGGTGCCCTGTGCGTACCAGCCGTGCACGTAAATGGTCGCGCTGGTCTGGGAGTTGCCGGTGGTGAAGGAGACGGTCAGGGGGCTGTAGTGGGTGGGGGAGGTCGCCCAGGTGGAGGTGCTGCCGCTCACGCCCAGGTAGACGTACGAACCGCGGACCCAGCCGCTGAGCGAGTACGTGGTGTTCGGTTCGACCTCTACGGTCTGGTCGCACTGCGCGGTGTCGCTCGAACTCACCTTGCCCTGAAGGGCTTTGGCGCCCGCGTGGACGGGGGAGGCGACGATGGAGCCCGGGTTGCCGGCGCAGTTCCACGGCGAGACGGTGCCCGACTCGAAGCCGGGGTTGGCCAGGGCGTCGGAGGTCCCAACTGGGTTCGGGGCGGCCTTCGTCGGGGCGGCTGACGTCGGGGCGGCGGACGCGCCCGCCGAGGGTGCGGCCGGGGTGGCTTCGGTGGGGCTGGGGATCATGAGGGAGCCGCCGAGACCGGCGACCGCCGCCGCGGCGATCGCGATCGTCACGGCCGCCCGGCGCTGTCCGGGCCCCAGGCGCGGGCGGTCTTCGGCGCGCGGTGGGCGGGAGTTGGCGTCGTGTGCGGGGAGCCTCTCCGTCTTGTGGCCCGGGGCGGGCGGGAGTTGCTCCGTCTCGCCGTCGGTCGGCGTGTGCGAGGTGTCGGTCGCGGAGGCGCGGTAGTGCTTGTCCTGGCGTATGTCGTCGAGGAGTTGGGCCAGCGCGTCCGTGTTGCGCGGGCGCAGCACGCGGATGGGTTCCAGCGCGGTGCGGTCGTCCGGTGAGTCGGACGCGGTCGGTATGGGCACGGCGCTCTCCTTACGTCCCGTGGCACAGACCGGAGCTGTCCCTCTGGGATGGATACGCAGCGCCCGCCGTGGCGGTTCAGTCGGCGCCGTGCGCGACCACTGTGAGGCCCGGGAGAGCCGTACGTCGTGCGGTAGCTGGTGTGGGCCGGTGCGAGGGTGAGGTTCTGGACTGCCGTATGGCGTGCGGGAGTCGGCGTGGGCCGGCCCGGAGGTGAGGTCCTCGACTGCCGTACGGCGTCCGGGAGTCGGCGCGCGCCGGGCTGGCGTTCTCGGCTGTGCCGTCTGCGGTCCTACGCCGCCGCCGCGTGTGCCGCGCCCACCAGCGCCGCGTCCCCGGCGGGACCGGCTGGCTTCAGCGCACGAATGCGCCGCGCGTCGGCACACGGGTCCTCCGGGGCCCAGCCCCCGGTCGCGAGACCGGTGGACAGCGCGGGGGCGACGAGGTCCCAGGAGCGGGCCATGGAGCCGCCGACGACCAGGGCGGTCGCGCCGAAGTCCACCATGCGCGGGCCGAGTACGACGCCCAGCGCGGTGAAGACCTCGTCCAGTACCCGCCGGGCTCGCCCCTCTCCCGCTCTGGCCCGTCCGGCGATGTCGTGCACGTCGGCGGCGGGGTCGCCGTAGCGGGCGAGGATCGCGCGGCGGGAGACGGTGTCCTCCAGTGGGCGGCCGTCGATCTCGGTGAGGTCCATCCGTCCCTCGGGCGGTATGCCGGGACCGTGGTCGCGGATACGGCCGTCGGCGAGGAACGCAGAACCGACACCTGTGCCGAGCGTGATGCCCACGGCACGGCGATGCCCCCGGACGGTGCCCGCGGACCACTCGCCGGTCAGGAAGGCGTGGGCGTCGTTGAGGAACACGAGGTCGCCGGGGCGCTGCCGCAGTCCGTGCAGCAGTGCTGCCCGGACGTCCGTCCCGTACAGGGCGTCGAACTTGCCCACGTCCTTGAACAGGGCGACCCCGCGCGCGTAGTCGAACGGCCCGGGCACCGCCACGCCCCACCGCGCACCGGGCGGCGCCGACAGCCCGTCGGCGCAGCACCGTACGACGTCGAGGATGTCCTCGGCGGTGCCGTCCGCGTCGAGCGGTTCGCGCGTGCGGCTGGTGACGCGACCGTCGCGCAGGTCGACGAGCGCGGCGGTGACATGGGTGCCGCCGATCTCCAGGACAGGGATCAACGGACCAGCGCCTTCACGACACGCACCGGGCCGCCACCGGTCGCCCGCAGGGTGTACGGCCCGACCGCGGCCGGCACGGTCAGGGTCTCCGCGTAGGCCAGTTCGTGCCGGTCTCCGGCCGCCGTGCGCACGGTGACGCCGTCCCCCTCGACCACGTTCAGGATGTGGAAGCGGCCCTGCGTGTCGTCGTCCGCCTCGGCTTCGGCGTCCAGCACGAAGCGCCTGACCTCGTAGAACATCTCGGCCAGCTCGCCGATGACCTCCTCCCGCCAGCCGGTGCCCTCGCGCAGGGTGCGCGGTTCCTGCACCAGGTCACGGGCGACGGCCGCACCGCGCCGTCCGGTCTCCAGGTTGGCGAAGCCGTGTTCGTAGGGGAGGGGACGCGGGTTGCCGTCGGCACCGGGGCGCAGCCAGTCGTAGAACCTCAGGCTGTACAGGTAGGGGGTGGCGCTGATCTCCAGGACGAGGTTGCCCGCGCCGCTCGCGTGGGGGGTGCCCGCCGGGATCATGAACAACTGGCCCTGCTCGGCGGGGAAGGACAGGACGTGGTCCTCGGGGTCCATGGGGACTCCGTCGGAGATCGCCCGCTCGACCTCCTTGCGGAAGACGTCGACGTCGGCGTCCTCGCGCAGGCCGAGATACACCTTGGTGTCGGTGCTGCCGAGGGTCAGGTAGTACGTCTCGTGCTGGGTGTAGTCCCAGCCGAAACGCTCGCGCATGTACGACTCCTTGGGGTGGCAGTGCACGGAGAGGCTGCCGCCGCCGACGGTGTCCAGGTAGTCGAAGCGGATGGGGAACGACGTGCCGAAGCGGGCGTGTGCCTCTGCCCCGAGCACGCTCAACGGCTCCAGCACGCACAGGAGTTGGAACGGCACCTCGGCCCGGGCCTCCGGTCCGGTGCCGATGAGGATGCCCGCCTCGGGCGCGATCAGTTCGTAACCGAGCGCGGTGTTGTGGGAGTCGGGGTCGAAGCCGAGCTCGCGCTGGGCCCAATGGCCGCCCCAGGGAGTGGAGTTGAAGTACGGGAGGGTGCGGACGGGCTTGTGGGCCAGGGTGGCGTAGGTGGCGCGCAGGCCCACTCCGTCGAGCCACGCCGGGTGGTCGGGGTGTTGCAGGTCGAGCCAGGCGTCGAGTTGGGGGGCGAGCGCGTCGCGATGCCGGTCGAGCATCGGCCAGTCGACGTAGAAGAGGCGTCTGAAGTCGGGCTCCACGTCCGGGAGTCCGAGGTTGGCGCCCATCTCGCCCGCGCCGACGGCGGCCTCCGCGTAGCGCTTGGGGACGTCGGCGTACCAGAGCAGGTCGTGGTCGACGAGGGCGGCGCCGGGGCCGTGGACGAGGAGAAGTCCTTCGGGGGGTGGTGTGGATGCGGGGAGAGTCTCGAAGAGGTCGTCGAGGGGGTTCTCGGCGAGCTTGCGGAAGTAGGGGTCGTCGGCGTCCGCCGGTCGTTCGGTACGGCTTCTGATGTGGGCCGGTGGTGCGTAGTGGCTGCGGATGTCGAGCAGGGTGACGGGCGTGCCGCGCTCGGTCAGTTCGTGTGCGAGGCGATCGGCGAGGAGGGACCAGTCGACGGACGGGGGGCCGTCGATCGCCAACACCGCCGGACCGTCGGGGAGTTGGGCGGCCACTGCCTGCCATCCCGTGCGGAGGACGGCCTCGGGGGCGGGGGCGTAGCGCGGATCGAGCCGGTACACACGATCTCCTTCGGAGGGCAGAGCGCCGGTCATTCCTTGCTCGATCCGGCGAGCATCCCGGACACCAGCGTGCGCTGCGAGAAGAGGAACAGGACCAGCACGGGCAGGATGGCGATGACGATGGCCAGGGCGAGTTCGGGGATGGTGATGTTCAGGCCCGCACCGGCGACGGGGTTGAACGACGGGGTGGAGGTGAGCAGTTGGTTCAGGCCCACCTGGACGGGGAACTGCTCGCTGTTCGGCAACACGAGGTAGGGCAGGAAGAAGTTGTTCCAGTTGCCGACGAAGCTGAAGAACGCGACCAGTCCGACCACCGGCTTGGCGAGCGGGAGCGCGATGCGGGAGAAGAGCTGCCACTCCGTGCAGCCGTCGATGCGCGCGGCGGACAGCAGGTCCCTGGGGAGGCTGCTCCCGAAGTAGATGTAGACCAGGTACACGCCGAACGGATAGAAGGAGAAGGGGAGGATCAACGACCAGACGGTGCCGATGAGATGGAAGCGGTTGAGCTCCAGGAAGATCGGCAGCACCAGGGTGGCCTGCGGCATGATCATGGTGACCAGGGTGATCACCAGGAGCGTCTTGCGGCCCCGGAACTTCGTCAGCGCCAGCGCGTAGCCCGCCGGAACACTGACGAGCAGCGTCAGGACCAGCGAACCGCCCGAGTAGATGGCCGAGTTGAGCAGCCACCTCGACATGGCGCCGTCCTGGAAGGCGAACAAGTGCCGCCAGGCCGCGCCTATGTGATGGAACGAACCGAAGGACAGCGGGTTGTCCCGCACCACTTCGCCCGCGGTCTTCGACGGGGCCAGCAGCAGCCAGATCACCGGCAGTACGAAGAAGACGAGGAGGAAGGCCAGGAGGAGGCCGACCACCAGGAAGGGAAGGCTCCTTGACGGGTGGGCGCGTCGCCGCACGGCCGTCAGGAAGGGAGTCGTCTGTGTCATTTCTCGTCCAACGTGAACAGGTTCGAGCGGGCGACCAGGAGACCGGCGGCGAGGAGGCCCACGGCCAGGAGGACGACGGAGATGGCGGCGGCGCCGTTGAAGTCGCCCTGCTGGAAGGCGTAGACGTAGGCCAGTTGGTTCGGTGACCAGGTGGGGCTCACTCTGCCGAGGCTTGCGGTCTGGAGGAGTTGGGGCTCCACGAACAGCTGGGTGCCCGTCGCGAAGGCCATGATCGTCATGTAGACGATCCACTGCCGGATCATCGGGATCTGAATGTGCCAGGCGGTGCGCCACGGGCCCGCGCCGTCCATGCGGGCCGCTTCCAGCACTTCGTCGGGGATGTTGTTCAACGCCCCGTACATCACGACCATCCAGCCGCCGGCGCCGGTCCAGAAGGCGATCAGCATGAGGACCAGCGGCAGGTTGCCGGGTGCCAGGACGGCGGCGAACGTCTTGAACCCCAGGGCCGTCAACAGCCGTGACACCGGGCTGACATCGGGGTCCAGCATGAACAGCCAGACCAGCACGCTCGCCACTCCGGCGAGGGCGCCGGGGATGTAGTAGAGGAAGCGGAAGAGCGCCGAGGTGCCCGGCCGTACGCGGCTGCGCAGGATCACGGCGGTCAGCACGACCACGACGACCAGGGTCACCAGCCACATGACCAGATAGACCAGCATGTGGGTGAAGGCCGGGGCGAAGCGGTAGTCCTGGACGACCTTCACGAACTGGTTGACCCCGGTGAACTGGCCCCGGTCGTTGGTGAGCGACAGATAGAACGCGTACCCGGTGGGGAAGACGCCGAACGCGAGCAGCAGCACCGCGTACCCGGCGACGAAGAAGTAGCCCGCGCGACCGCGGCCCGTGCGCCGCGGCGTGGTGCCGCGGCGCACGGGGGAGACGGTGACGCGCTCGGTCTCCAGCAAGGTCACTGATCGACCACCTTGTAGCCCTGGGTCTTTGCCTCGCCGGCGATCTCCTGCTGCCAGGCGGGCAGCGTCTCGGTCAGGCTCTTCCCGGCGGTCAGCGCCGGCAGGACGACGCTGGACCAGGCGGTGGAGTCCGAGAACCTGGTGTTCGACCAGCCGGTCCACACCTCGTTCGCGGCCTGCTCGAACGGCCCGCTCACGTCATTGGCGAAGTAGTCCTTGTTGGCCGGGTTCGCCAGCCAGGCCTTCGCCGCCTGCGTGTACGCCGGGTAGGTGGGCGCGGTGGCCTGGTTCGCGTCGGAGGTGGTCAGCCAAGTGACCAGATCCGAGGACGCCTTGAGGTTGGCGCTGTGCGAGGACACCATCCACACACCGCCGCCTACGTTGCCCGTGGCGGCCGTGCTCTCGCCCTGCCAGGTCAGTGGGGGCGCGGCGGCGATCTGCTTGGCCGGGGTCTTGAAACCGGCCTTGAACAGATACTGGCCGTACCACGAAGGGCCGTACGCCATAAGGACCTTGGAGCCGCTGTCCTTCGCGAAGCCCTGGCTGAAGAAGCCCTGGGTGGCGATGGCCTTCGCGCTGATCAGGTTGTCCAGCAGCGTCGCCATCCGCGTGCACTTCGGGTCTGCCAGGTCGGTGCGCAGGGTGTCCGGCTTCACCAGGTCGAACGCGGGGCACTGGCCCGACCAGAAGTACGACTCATGGGAGTTGGTGTCGCCGGCCGAGCCGACCAGATAGCCCGGGTGCTCCTTGGCGACCTTCTTGCCGAGGGCCTCGTACTCCTGCCATGTCGCGGGGACTTGGTAACCCCACTTGTCCATGAGGGACTTGTTGTACCAGAGGAGGACCTGCGCGATGTCATTGCGCATGCAGTAGGTGTGGCCGTTGAACTGACAGGGCGTCAGGGAGCCCTTGGCGAAGCCGTCGAGGGTGGCTTGCGGTACGAGCTTCTCGTCCAGGGGCGCGGCGAAGGGCTGCGCGCCGGGCTTGGTGGCCTCCGACGCCCAGGTCACGTCGGTCGGGGTGCCGAACACCACGTCCGGCCAGCCGCTGCCGGTCCGGTCGAAGAGCTGCACCTTCGACTGGAGATAGGTCGAACCGTCGGCGCCGCCGTCGTACGTGACGATCTTCATCTTCACGTCGGGGTGCGACTTCTGGTAGGCCTGCACCGACGGCAGCCGGGTCGAGTCGGCCCACACCGTTATCTGCGAACCCGCCTTCTGCGCGGCCGGCTTGAACGCCGACGTGCCGGAGGAGGACGGGGTGGTGGTGTCGGCGCTGGCGCAACCGGCCAGGGCGGCCGCGGTGGCCAGGGACAGCGTGACTGCCGCCGCGCGGAGCAGCGAGTGCCGCCGGCCGGTTCTAGGAGATCGGGAAGACTCCATCGTCTTGCCTTGCCTTTCTGTTCTTGCGCCGCTCAGCGCGGTTGCTCGACGAACGGCAGGAGGTGGCCGCCGTAGCCGAAACCGAGGGGGAGGGCGATGCCGGGCCCCGTGGGGGCGTGCACCAGGCCCTGGTCGTCCACGTGGCGCTCTCGGACGACGTTCACCGAGGTCACCAGGGACTCGTAGTAGGTGGTGTTGGAGATGGCCATGCACAGGTGGTGGTTGGGGATGTCCGAACCGTGCACCTCGGCCCGCAGCCGGTAGGCGTCGGCGAGATGCGCGGTGCGCATGGCGCCGGTGATGCCGCCCCGGAGGGTGGTGCCGGCCCGGACACCGAAGGTGGCGGCACCGGACCGGATGAAGTCCGCCGCGTTCATGTGCGCGCCGTCGGAGGTCTCCGCCACCAGCAGCGGTACGTCGACGGTCTCGGCGAGCCGTTGGTAGGCCGAGATGCTGAACTCGCGGATCGGCTCCTCGTACCAGAGGTAGTCGGCCTCGGAGAGCGCCCGCCCCAGCCGGATCGCGTCCGGCAGGTCGAAGCCGGCCGAACCGTCGTACATGAGCGGGACCTCGGGACCGACGTGCTCGCGCAGGGCCAGGCACAGTTCCGCGTCACGGCGGGCGTCGCCCCAGGCGTGCAGTTTGATGCCGCGATACCCCAGGGCCAGGCACTGGTCCGCCACGTCGAGGAACTCCGCGATGCTGGAGAACGTCGAGGTCGAGGCGTAGGCGGGGATGGTGTCACGGAAACCGCCGAGCAGGCGCCAGACCGGTTCGCCGTGGTAGCGGCCGGCCAGGTCCCACAGGGCGATGTCGATCAACCCCAGGGTGGGGAGCGGGAGTTCGTGGATACGGTCCAGCTCCCACACCCGGTGCCACAGCCACTCCCGCTGGAACGGGTCGGCGCCGACCAGTTCCTCGCGGAAGACCCGGTCCACCAGGTCCCGCAGGACGACGTGGGCGCCGGGGCGGGCGAACAGTGCGACGCCCTCGGCCCCCTCGTCCGTCCCGATGTGCAGGACCGCGCCGTCGCCCACCGGAGCGCTGCCGCTCAGCCCGTCACGCCAGTGGAAGGGCGGACTGGCTGCCGGAACATCGATCCGGTGTACTTCGACATGGGTGATCTTCATCCTGGCTTTCGTCTTCTGTAGGGAAACGTTTTGGCTGGGAAGCGGGCGGGGCTCAGAAGCCGCCGTACGCCTGGAGCGCGTAGATGCTTCCGCCGTTGCCGCTGGAACCGTTGACGGTCAGGCGCAGATAGCGCGCGGTGACCGGGGTGTCGGCGAAGGCATAGTTGGTCCGCGCCGTGGTGTTCGTGGCGGTGTGGTCCTCGAACGTCGACCAGTTCTGGCCGTCGGTGGAGTACTCCAGGCGGTACTTGTAGCCGCTCGGCAACTCGAAGGTGGTGACCACGGTGGAGACGGCGGTGTCCTTGCCGAGGTCGACCTGGAGCCAGGACGGGTCGGGCAGTCCCAGGCCCTGCGCCCAGCGGGTCGACAGATCGCCGTCGACCGCCTTCGCCGGGGCGTAGCCGTCCGACGCGGAGGACGCGGTCGCCGTCTTGTTCAGGGCCAGGTCGTTGTCGGCCGGCGTGGTGACGACGGCCGCCTTGCTCGGGTCGGACGTGTTCAGCGCCTCGTCGCGTGCCACCACGGTGAAGGAGTACTGCGTATTGGCGGTCAGACCGGAGACCCGCAGCGTGGTGGCGTCCGTGACACCGATCCGCTTGCCGTCCTGGTAGACGACGTAACTGGTCACGCCGGTGTTGTCAGTGGCCGCGGGCCAGTTGACGTCCACCAGGCTGGGCAGCAGCGACTTGACCGTGGGCTGTCCCGGAGCCGTCGGGGCCGTGTGGTCCGTGACGGTCCTCGGGGTGCCGTAGACCTGGAAGTCGTAGATGCTGCCGCCGTTCCAGTTGGAGCCGGTGACGGTCAGTCGGACGAAGCGGCCCGCGACCGGGGTGTCCGTGTGGACGTAGTCGGTCGCCGTCGTGGTGTTCGCGGCGGTGCGGTCCGCGAGGGTCTTCCAGTGGACCTCGTCGGGGGAGACCTCGATGCGGTACTTGTATCCGCTCGCCTTCTCGAAGGTCGTGATCGCGCCGTTCACGTCGTACGACGCACCCAGATCGACCTGGATCCAGGACGGGTCGGGCAGGCCGAGGCCCTGCGCCCAGCGGGTGGAGAGGTCGCCGTCGACCGCCTTTTCCGGGGTGTTGGCCTCGGAGTACGACGAGGCGGTGATCGGCTTCTTCAGCGCGAGGTCGGAGCCGGACGGCATGGTGACCTTGAGCGGCTGGCTGGGCTGGGACTCGTTGCCGGCGGCGTCACGGGCGGTGATCGTGAAGGTGTACGACTTTCCGGCGGTCAGGCCCGGGAGGCGCACCGAGTTGGTGCCCGTGGCGCTGACCAGCTTGCCGTCGCGGTGGACGGAGTAACCGGTGACGGCGGTGTCGTCGGTGGACGCGGCCCAGGTGAGGTCCGCGATCGTCGGGAAGTCGGTGACCGCGCTCGGAGTGCCGGGCCTGCTGGGCGACTTGTGGTCGGTGACGGCCGGGCCCGGGTCGAGGTGGCGGTAACTCGCTTGCAGACCCGCGTTGTTGACGATGGAGGCCGGCAGTTGGGCGCAGGAACCCACGGTGGTGTTGCCGCTGATGGTGCTGCCCGTGCTGTTGGCCTGGGTGGAGAAGGCGGGCTGGGTGGTGTAGTTGCCGGTGGCGTCGATGTCCATGCCGTGGTTGAGGAACAGCCACTGGTAGGCGACGTCGCACAGGGCGTTGCCGGTGTTCGTCCAGTACCGGCTGCCCTCGTCGTGGTAGATCGCGCCGTAGGCGGGTGGCGGGGTGCCGTGGATGTAGTTGCCGGACACCACACCGCCGGGGTTGGAGCTCAGCGTGTAGATGGCGCCGCCGTCGGCCTGCGACTTCATGATGTCGTAGATCTCGTTGTCCGTGACCTTGGTGTCGCGGCTGGTCGTGGGGGTGTCCCAGATCGGAACGCCCAGATTCCCGGGGTAGTTGGTGTCGCCGCCCTGGTCGGTGAGGCCCCAGCCCCAGCCGACGGAGATGCCGGTGTAGGGCAGGTCGTAGACCTTGTTGTGGGTGATCGTGGTGTGGTCGGTGTAGCCGGCCAGGATGCCGATGGAGCCGTTGTACTGGTCGGCGACCTTGGTGACCACGTTGTTGGCGACCTGGGTGTCCTTGGTGATGTCCCGGGGGTCGTCGGGGTGGGCGTCGATCACGTCGACCCCGCCGATCTGGATGCCGGTGGCGGCGATCTGGCGGAAGACGTTGCCCGTGATGTCGGTGCCCTGCGTGCCGGTGTTCAAGTTCAGCCCGACCGCGCCGAGATGGGTGAAGGTGTTGCCCTCGAAGCCGATCCCGTGGCCGTAGTTGACGTTGACGGCACCTGGCGTCTTCTGCCACTTCAGACGGGTCGCGTCGAAGGTGGGGTCGTTGCCGACCATCCGGAAACCGGCCTGGCCCTCGATGAGGCCCTCGGACGAACTGGGCGCGAGCCAGGTGGAGTAGGAGAAGGTGATGCCCTGGAAGGACACATGGTTGACCGGGGCGGTCCGGGTGCCGTTGAGGTCCACCAGGTCCTGCACCTGCGGCACGGTCACGGTCGAAGTGGACAGGTTCTGGCCGGACTTGGGCATGTAGTAGATCTCGCCCGCGCCCTTGTCCAGATACCACTCACCGGGTGTGTCCAGCAGCTCGCGGGCGTTCTCCAGCCAGGTCGGGTTCTGGATCTCCTGGCCCTGCTGGAGATGCGCGTTGTGCCAACAGGGCTGCTGCATCGTCATCTTGAAGTCGGCGATCGACTGCACGGGGCAGCGCATCAGCTTCCAGCCCCAGGAGCTGACGACCTCCAGGTCCGAGGGACGCTTGTAGGAGTTGAGCGAGGAGTCGGTGAAGGCGTAGCCGGTCGACGTCTGGCTGAAGCCGGCGAGGTTCTTGCCGCTGCGCGCCCGGGTCTCCAACTCGCCGTCCACATACAGCTGGCGGGTGTCGATGTCACCCACCTTGGCCTTGTAGACCTGTCCCGTGCTGTCGGCCGGAACCCAGCCGGTTATCTGCTTGCCCCCGCTGATCACCGGGTGCGCGCCGGGGGCGGCCTCGTAGAAGATCCGGTGTCCGTTGGTGCCGGAGTCCCGGGCGGTCAGGGCGAACGTACGGCTGAGCTGGTAGGTGCCGGACAGCAGCCGGACATGGATGTCGCCCTTGGCCTTCTGCTTGACGTCGCGTACGTGGTCCCGCGCGTGGTCGAGGGTCTTGAAGGGGTGTGCGGCGGTGCCCGAGCCCGCGTCCCGGCCGGTCGGGGAGACATAGACATTGAGGTCCGGCGGCGGGGAAGCGGCCTGGGCCGGCACGGCGTTCAGCAGGGCGGCTGCCATCGCGGTCACCGAGAGGGCGGCCGTGAAGGCGGAGCTGGATCTTCTGCGCAGCGGCACGAAGGCGCCCCTGCGCGCAGACGGATGAGACACACGTATCCAATCGCCTGAGGGAGGTTGATACCTGCAAGTCCCGGTCGTCCACCGGGACTTGAGGGCGTCGGGCGACCCGATCGCCGTGCCGTGGCACCTGCGGGGTCGGCCGGTGCTACGAGGCCGGGGTCTCCGGGGAGGGCGCTTGGGCCCCGGGACTGAACAGCCGGTCGCGAATCTTGTTCTCGAACTGGCTCTGGGTGGTGGCGATGTGCTCCACCATCAGCTGCTCGGCGAGATCGGCCGCCCCCGCGGCGACCGCCTCCGCTATGGCCACATGCTGATGTGCGGCGACTTCCAGCGATCCCGGCACATCACCGTGGAAGAGCAGTACGTCGGACTGGGCGGCCAGGCGCCGCACACCGGCGACGCTCGCCCTCAGGAACACGTTGTGCGAGGCGGCGCCCACCGCGTCGTGGAACGCGGCGTCCGCCTTGGCGAAGGTGTCGACGTCGTTCATCGTGGCCGCGGTCAGTGAACTCTCCGCGCTCTCCCGTATGGCCCGGACCTCGATCGGGGTGGCATGGGAGGCCGCACGGCGTGCCGTCTCCGACTCGATCACCTTGCGGTAGTCCAGCAGCATCCGGACGTCTTCCATGCCGGTCGGCCGGAAGTGCGAGAGCTCGTCGTCCAGCAGCCCGCCGACCGAGGCGGCGACGAAGATGCCCGCGCCGCGCCGCACTTGGAGCCGGCCGATGGCGGCCAGCACCTTCACGGCCTCGCGGGTGACGTTGCGGGACGCTCCCAGGATCTCGGCCAGGCCCTGTTCGGTGGGGAGGCGGTCGCCGGGCCGCAGGTTCTGCTGGGCGATGTACTCCAGCAGTTGCTCCGCGACCAGCTCATATCCCGGACGGTAGGCCGGTGTTGAGTCGCCCAAGGCGAGTCCCCTCTTGCTTCACGGATGAATCAGGTTCATTTTCCGTGGCCAATATGGCACTGCGGCTGTGAGTTGGGAAGAGATCGGACGGATCTCGACGGGAAGCCGTGTTGAGATCCTGATAAAAAGCCATGAACTACGCATTACCCTCCGGGTGTTGCGTGAAATGGATCCCATCCTTAAGGTCCTGCCTGCCAGATGAAGCAGATCCTTCCCTATGCGGCGCGGGCCGTGGAAGCGGGAACGTCGTGAGGGCACGCCCACTCGGTCGGACGAGCGTCCAGGTCAGCACGCTGGGATTCGGTGCCGCTCCCATCGGCAACCTCCACAGTGCGATCGACGACGAGCAGGCACGGGCCACCCTCGATGCCGCGTGGGACGTGGGGGTGCGCTACTTCGACACCGCCCCGCACTACGGCCTCGGACTGTCCGAACGGCGGCTCGGCGCTGCCCTCGCCCACCGGCGACGCGCGGAGTTCACCGTCTCCACCAAGGTCGGCCGACTGCTGGAACCCCACCCGGCACCCACCGGATCCGACCTCACGGCAGGTGGCTTCGCCGTACCGGACACGCTGGTCCGCCGCCCCGACTACTCACGCGACGGCGTACTGCGCAGCCTGGAAGGCAGCCTGGACCGCCTGCGGTTGGGCCATGTGGACATCGTGTACGTCCATGATCCCGACGATCACCTGGACGCCGCCCTCGACCACGCCCTGCCGGCGTTGACGGCCCTGCGCGACCAAGGTGTCATCGGTGCCGTCGGCGTCGGGATGAACACGGTCGCCCCGCTGCTGCGCGTCGTCGCGGAGGCGGACGTCGACGCCGTGATGGTGGCCGGGCGGTGGACCCTGCTCGACCGCACCGCCCGCCCTCTGCTGGACGCGTGCGCCGGACGCGGGGTCGCGGTGGTGGCCGCCGCCCCGTTCAACTCCGGCCTGCTGAGCCGCACTTACCCCGAGAGCGACGCCACCTTCGACTACGGCCCCGTACCGGATTCGGCACTGCGTCGCGCCCGGCTCCTCGCCGAGGTGTCCGCCCGGCACGGCACCGTACTCCCGCACGCCGCCCTGCGGTTTCCGCTGCGGGATCCCGGTGTGGCCTGTGTGGTCGCGGGTTTCCGCACCCCTGATGAGGTCGGGTCCGCTGCGCGCTGGGCCGACGTCGACCTGACCGGGGAGGCGTGGGCGGACCTCGACGCGGCGGCTACGAAACCGAACTGAACGTCTGTGAACTGAACGTATCTGAACTGAACGTCTATGAACTGACCGTCTCGTTCAACGCGTTTCCCAAGATGGTGAGGGTCACCGGTCGGAGTCGGACAACAGGCCGATCAGATAGACCGTGATCGCGCGCTCCAGCGTCGCCGCGAACGGCGTGCGGAGGAACACGAGGCTCGGGTCGGTGGCGTAGGCGGTGCGGACGGCATCCGCCGGGTGGCTGTGGGTCCACAGGGCTCCGACGAGGACGATCGTCATGCTGGCCGCTTCGGCCGCCTCGCGGTCGCCCAGCTCGGGGAGGATCTCCCGCAGCATGCCCGCCAGACCGGCGAGACCGTCGTGGGCCCCCCGTTTGTACTTCGCGGCCAGCTCGGCGGAGACATTGTGCTCAAGGATGCCGGCCTGGGCGCTGAGCAGTTCGCACAGCATCCGGCGGGACGCGAACGACGCGGCCAGACTCGATGCCACCGACCGGGCTCGCGCGGTCGCGGAGCCCGTGCGGTCGACGCAGGCGGGAAGTTGATCGACCACCTCCGCCAGGAAGTCGCGGGTCAGGCTCTCCAGGAGGTCCAGGAGGACGGCCTCGCGCGACTCGAAATAGCGCATGACGTTGGACTTCGCCAGTCCCACGCGGCGGCTGAGTTCGTTGAGGCTCATGGCCGAGACCGGCATCTCGCTGAGCATCGTCGCCGCGGTCTCCAGGATGCTCCGGCGGCGTACTTCGCGCTGCTCCTCGTTTCTGGCGCGTTGGAACGTGTTCATGCCGACATGTTACAGACCTCCGGTCCCTTGCGTAGAGACCGAAGGTCTCTTATGGTGGGGGAGTCCGAAGAGCCCGCCGGTCTGTTAGGTGGGACCGGCTCGCCATGTGATCCATGACCTGCGAGGAATCCGCAATGACGAAGAAAGTAGCCCTGGTCACCGGCGCCTCCTCAGGCATCGGCGAGGCCGCCGCCCGACAGCTTCAGCAGGCCGGCTTCATCGTCTACGGCACGGCCCGGCGCACCGACCGGATGAGCGACCTGGCGGCATCGGGCGTGCGCACGCTCACGCTCGACGTCACCAGCGAGACCTCGGCCGCCGACGCGGTCGCCGAGATCATCGCGGCCGAGGGCCGCATCGACGTGCTCGTCAACAACGCCGGCTACGGCTCCTACGGCGCGCTGGAGGACGTACCCATGGAGGAGGCCCGCGCCCAGATCGAGGTGAACGTGTTCGGCCTGGCGCGGTTGACCCAGCTGGTTCTTCCGCACATGCGCGCCCGGCGCAGCGGCACCATCGTGAACATCAGCTCCATGGGCGGCCGGTTCGCCACGCCCATGGGCGCCTGGTACCACGCCAGCAAGTACGCCGTCGAAGGCCTCAGTGACGCCCTGCGCCTGGAACTCAAGCGGTTCGGAATCGACGTCGTGGTCATCGAACCCGGTTCCATCCGGACCGCGTGGGGCGCGATCGCCGCCGACAAGCTGCGGACCACCTCCGCCCACGGACCGTACGCCGAGCAGGCCGACGCGATGGCCGCGTCCCTGGAGCGCAGTTCACGGCCGGGATCCCGTATGACCTCACCCGCCACCGTCATCGGCAAGGCCGTGACCACGGCGGCGACCGCCCGGCGTCCGCGCACCCGCTACCGCGTCGGTTTCGGAGCCCGCCCGCTCATCCTCCTCAGCAGGCTGCTGCCGGACCGCGCCTTCGACGCGCTCGTCAAACGCTCGTCCGGCGTGCCGGCGTGAGCGCCCGCTCTGACACCGGCACCTCGTAAGAAGACAACTCCCAAGAATCCGGCACCTGTTCAGTAGTGAAGGAAAGACCATGCCCGAAAGCGCGGGTAAGACCATGCCCGAATCCGCCGGCCCCCGGTCCAAGACCCTGATCGTCCTCTCCTCGGCGCGCGTGCTTCCGCTGAGCGAGCCCGCCGGTCACCCCGGGATACCGACCGGGTTCTTCCTCGTCGAACTCGCCGCGGTGATGGCGGAGTTCGAGCGCGACTACGACTTCGTCCTGGCCACGCCGGACGGCGAACTGCCCCAACTCGACGTCAACGGGCTCGCCCTGAACTTCCACGCGGGCGCCGGCCTCGGTCTCGCCACCGCCCGCACCACCATGCAGACCGGAGTCGAGCGATTCGGCCCCGAGAGGCTGCGCGAGAAGAACCCGGAGCTCCTCAAGCGCCGGGAGTCCGAACTCGCCCTCGCTCACCGGCTTCTCGGCCGCATCCCGGTCTCCGAGCCGCTTCCCACGACCGACGCGGAGGCCGTCTCCGTCCGGGGCGATGTCGTCGCCGGCTTCGAGGCGTCGCCGCGGCGCGAGTACCTCTCCGTCCGCCAACTGATCGAACGGCACCGCGATCCCGCCTCCGACTTCTCGCTGGCGGACCTGGCCTTCGTCCACATGCCCGGCGGACACGCCCCGATGGTCGACTTCAACGACAACCCGTGTGTGCATCCGCACGTTGACCAGCAAGTTGGCGACGACTCCGCGCAGTTGGGCCTCGTCCCCGCGTACCGTCACGTCCGGGGCCACGGTGACCGTCCAGGGGCGGTCCGGCTCCACGGCCGCCGCGTCCCGGCAGGACTCGGTGACCACGCGGCCGAGGTCCACGGGTTCGAGGTCGTCCGGGTCGTCCTCGTCGAAGCGGGCCAGCATCAGCAGCGATTCCACGAGCCGTGTCATCCGGTGCACCTCGGCCAGCATCCGGTCCATGGCCTCGTCGACGGACCCGGTGTCGGGCAGGGCTCCGCGCTGGTACAACTCGCCGTAGCCGCGCAGGGATTGGAGCGGGGTGCGCAGTTCGTGCGAGGCGTCCGCGACGAACTGGCGCAGCCGTTCCTCCGAGGCGTCGCGCGCGGCGAGGGCGGCATGGATCTGGTCCAGCATCCGGTTGAGGGCGCCGGAGAGCCGGCCCACCTCGGTCTTCGGGGCGACGCGGGCCTCGACCAGACGCGGGGCGAAGTCACCGGTGGCGATGCGGTCGGCGGTCCGCGCCGCGTGTTCCAGCGGGCGCAGGGAGCGCCGTACGACGAGGACGCCCAGTACGGCCAGGACGACATCGGCGAGCAACTGCACGCCGACGACCACCAGGACGGCCCGGCGCACCGCGGCCTCCGTCGCGGCGGTGTCGACGGCGGCCACGGCGGTCCGGCCGTCGGCGAGCCGGGCCGTGGCGAGCCGGTACTGCGCGGAGCCCGCCGAGCCGTCCGCCGGCACGGTCACCGGTGTGCCGGGAGCGGGCGGCGGGTCCGGGAAGCGCGGGCCGGGGCCCTGCGGGCGCTCGTCGCCGTCGAGGAAGGCGAGGTACAGGTCACCGCCGAATCTGATCCACCCGGGGCCGGTGGAGTCCTTGCCCGCGATCTCGATGCCGACGGAACTCGCGGTCGCCATACCGGCGGTCGTCGTGGTCAGCCGGTGATCGAGTTCCTTGTACAGCGAGGACCTCAGGACCGAGAACGTGACGATGCTCGTGACCGTCAGCACGCCGTTGAACAGCACGATGAGCAGGATGCTGATCCGGGTGCGCAGGGGCCGGTTCCGCCACCAGCGCCGGGTCAGCACTCGGTCGTCCTGAGGCTGTAACCGACACCGCGATGCGTGTGGATCAGCCGCTCGCCGTCGCTGTCGACCTTGCGGCGCAGATAGCTGATGTACGTGGCCACCACGGTGTCGTCGCCGTTGAAGTCGTAGGACCACACGTGCTCCAGGAGCCGGGCGCGGGTGATCACCCGGCCCTGGTGCAGCATCAGGTACCGCAGCAGCCGGAACTCGGTGGGGGACAGGTCGATGAGGGCGCCGGCCCGGCGCACCTCGTGGGTCAGGGTGTTCAGGGTCAGGTCGGCGATCCCGATCGTGGGGTCGCTCGGGCGGTGCGCGCGGGTGCGGCGCAGGACGGCGCCCACGCGGGCGGCGACCTCGTCCAGACCGAACGGCTTGGTGATGTAGTCGTCGCCGCCCGCCGCGAGCCCCCGGACGAGGTCCTTGCGGGTGTCGCGGGCGGTGAGGAAGACGACGGCGACCGGGAGGGCGTCGGCGCGCAGCCGGTGCAGGACCTCGAAGCCGTCGCTGTCCGGCAGCATGATGTCGAGCAGGACCAGGTCGGGCAGGAACTCCCGGGCCAGGGTGAGCGCTTCGCGGCCGGTGGCGGCGGTGCGGACCTCGTACCCGACGAACCGCAGGAACCGGGTGACGGTGTCCACGATCGCCGGTTCGTCGTCGACCACCAGCAGCCGCCCCCGCGCCCGCGGCTCCTTGTCGTCGTCCATCGGTGAAGCCCCTCCGCGCCTGCCGTGATCTCGTGATCAAGGGTGCCCGACGGCCAGGACGGCTTCCATGGGAGTTCCGTGTGAGAAGCGTCCCTGGCGGGACCGAACCGGGCTCAGCGCCTTGATCGGCCCATAGCGTCGCAGGCCTCGGGCCCCGCGGTCTCTCGCCGTGTGCCGGGCCCTTCCCTCCGCGCGTCCACTTCCAGGGAGTTCTACTTGTCCACGTTCCTGTACCGCCTCGGGAGGTTCTCCTACCGGCGCAAATGGACGGTGATCATCGGCTGGCTCCTCGTGCTGTGCGCCCTCGGCGCGGCGGCCGCGACCCTGATGAAGCCGTTCACCTCCTCCACGAGCATCCCGGGGACCGAGGCGCAGAAGGCCTCCGATGTCCTGGACAAGGAGTTCCCGTCGGGCAGTGACGGCATCAGCGGGCAGATCGTCTTCCGCGCGCCGAAGGGCGAGACGGTGACGGCCGGTCCGGCGGCCGAAGCCGTTCGTACGGCCACCGACCGGATCGCGAGGACGCCGGGCGTGGAGTCCGTCACCGCGCCCTCGACCGCGGCGGGCAACGTCTCCCGTGACGGCCGTACCGGAATAGGCAGGATCACCTTCACCGCGGAACAGGCCGACAAGATCGGCGCCGCCTCGGTCGAGACGATCGAGGCGGCGGCCGGGCAGGCGCGCTCCGCGGGGCTGACCGTGGCTCTGGGCGGCCAGGCGTTCGACCCCGTGCCGGAGGCCGGCGGCGGTGCCGGAGAAGGGGTCGGCGTGCTGATCACGCTGATCGTCCTGGTCGTGGTGTTCCGCTCGCTGCGCGCCGCCGTCGTCCCGCTGGCCATGGCCGTGGTGGGGGTGGCGATGGGCGTCCTGGCGCTGCTCACGCTCACCAGCGTCGTCGCCATGGACAGCACAGCGTTGGTGCTCGCCCTCATGCTGGGCCTCGCCGTCGGCGTGGACTACGCGCTGTTCATCGTCTCCCGGCACCAGACACAGGTCAGGGACGGCATGGACCCGGAGGAGTCCGCGGGTCTCGCGGTGGGCACGGCGGGCTCGGCCGTGCTGTTCGCCGGTGCGACGGTGGTGATCGCACTCGCCGCGCTGACCGTCGTACGGATCCCCTTCCTCGCTGTGATGGGACTCGGCGCGGCCCTCACCGTCGTCATCGCGGTGGTCCTGGCGCTCACCCTGCTGCCCGCCGTGCTCGGCCTGTTGGGCCCGCGCATCGCCACCAGTCGCGTTCCGGCGCTACGGCGCTCCGCGCGCCGCTCGCTGGACAAGCAGCGGTCGGGCGCGGTGAGCACCGGTGTGCGCTGGGCGCGGCTGATGGACCGGCGGCGCTGGGCCGTCCTGGTGCTGGGGGTGATCGGGCTCGGCGTGCTGGCGGTGCCGGCCGCGGATCTGCGGCTCGGGCTGTCGCTGCCCAGCACCAACGCGGAGGCCGTCCGCGCGCAGAAGCTGACCGACGACGCGTTCGGCGCCGGATACAGCGGCACATTGGTCGTGTTGGTCGAGGGCGACAGGGCCGAGGCCGCCGCCCAGCAGATCGCCGGGGCGGCTGCCGAGCTGCCGGATGTCGCTTCCGTCGCTCCCGCCCGGCTCAGCGGCAGCGGAAACGCGGCCATGGTCGGCGTCGTACCGAAGAGCGGGCCGCAGTCCGAGCGCACGGAGCAGCTGCTGCACGACATCCGTGCCGCGCGCGACGGCATCGAGAAAACCACGGACACCGACATCAACGTCACCGGCTCCACCGCCGTGAGCATCGACGTCGCCGCGAAGCTGACGGCCGCGCTCCCGGTCTACTGTCTGGTGGTCATGGGACTCGCGGTCCTGCTGCTGACCTTGGTGTTCCGCTCGATCGCCGTGCCGTTGAAGGCCGCGCTGGGCTTCCTGCTGTCGCTCGGCGGCTCGCTGGGTGTGCTGGTCGCCGTCCTCCAATGGGGCTGGCTCTCCTCGGTACTCGGCACCCAGGGCAGCCCGACGATCATCAGCTTCCTGCCGATCCTGCTCATCGGCATCCTCTTCGGACTCGCCATGGACTACGAGGTGTTCCTCGTCTCCCGGATGCGCGAGGAGTACGCCCGCGGCAAGAGCCCGGTGGCGGCGATGGTGGACGGCTTCGGGCACGGCTCGAAGGTCGTCACCGCCGCCGCGGTCATCATGGTGAGCGTCTTCGGGTCCTTCGTCTTCTCCGACATGCAGATCACCAAGGGCATGGGTCTGGCCCTTGCGGTCGGGGTCCTGCTCGACGCGTTCGTGGTCCGGATGTGTCTGGTGCCGGCCGCGATGTCCGTGTTGCAGCATGTGGCCTGGTGGCTGCCGCGCTTCCTGCACCGGGTGCTGCCCCATGTCGACGTCGAGGGCGAGAAGTTGACGCGTCGTCAGGAGCCTCCGGCGGAGGCGGGCCGGGACGACAAGGACCTGCTTGCCTCACGGCACTAGGACCTGATGACGGTGGGAAAGGGGGACCCTGGGACCCCCCGTTCCCGCCGTCACCGGTGCTACGGGATCTCCGACTCCCGCGCCTCGCGCCGCAGATGCTCGGCGTCCACGCACACCGCACCGCCGTACGCACGCGCGACAGCACGGTCGAGGGCCGAGGGGACCGATCCCTGTCCGCGACCACCTCTCGGAGGACACCCGCGACAGCGCCGTGCCACTGGTGTGGATCCACGGCGGCGGACGGATGCCCGGCCGCCTCGACCGGAAGGAGTCGCACGCCGTCGCGAAGGCGATCGCCGGTACCGGCGGACCGGTGCGCACCATCGACTACCGCCTCGGGTGTTGCCGTGCCCGGATGGCGTGCCCTCGCGTCCCTCGTGCTCGACCTCTCGGCGAACCGCTACCCGGCCACGCCGGACGGCGTGGTCTCCGTCACGGCGACCGTCGCCCTCCAACAGGCAGGAGACGTACGGCCGTTGGGCCTCACGCACTACCGCCGCATGATCGACACGGCGATCGGGCTTGGGCCCACCCCCGTCGTGACGCTCCAGCACTTCTCCGTCCCGAAGTGGTTCGCCGACGAGGGGTCCTGGATGATCGAGCGCGCGGTCAAGGCCGCCGGTGGAGGCTGTTGACCAGGAGCGTCGGAGAGGCCAAGTCGGCGGCGCCGCCCGGCAGTCCCTCGTGCCTCACTTGGGGTTCTTGATGTCGCACTCCGTCTTCGTGAGGGCGGTCGTGTCACCCGCGACGCGGCTGCACAGCACGTCGGTCTCGGCGATGCCGTCGCCGCTGCGGCGGACCTTCTTGAGGACGATGCTGTGGCCCGTGCGGTCGCCGTACGGCGGGGCCGTGGTGAAGTCGATCGTGCCGGTGGCCATGTCCGGGATCCGGACGGTGCGCAGGTTCACCCAGGTCAGGGCGCGACTCTGGGGCTTGTCGTCCCGGCTGGCCGCATCGTAGAGAGCCTGTGTCGCGTCGTGCGCCAGCGCGGTCTGGCCGCTGGCCAGGGCGGGGCTGTCGGGGGCCAGGTGCTGTCCGGTGACGCCCGGCAGGTGCCGGGCGGCGTCCGCGTAGAAGTCCGTCTGGACGGACGCCTTGTCCAGTTCGGCCAGTGCCGCGTGGTACAGGGTGACCTCGGGCGCGACCCTGTTCCGGCCGTGGAGGAAGTCGGCCTTGGAGAGGTCGTCGCCGGTGAGGATGGCGATGGGCTTTCCGGAGCAGCCGGGTTCGCGGCTCAGTTGGCTCATGAGGGGATCGAGGTCCTCGACCCGGCCGGCGAAGTAGATCACGGACGGGACGGTGCCGTTCTGGCAGATCTGACGAGCGTGTCGGCGGAGTTCGGGCCTGCCGCCGTCGCGTTTGTACAGGCGCGGCTTCGGCGGCACGGTGAAGCCGTGTGCCTTGAGCATGCCCTGGCCGTAGCGTGCCTGCTCCTGGGTGTACATGTCCGGGGTCTCCGCCGTGTCCCGTGCCAGCACCAGCGCGTGCTGCTTCTTGCCCGGCGTGCGCAACTGGGCTGCGATCAGGCCGAGTTGCCGTACCTGCCACTGGTCCGGGGCGGCCAGGCTGAACCAGTTGGCGTACTCGTGGGGCAGATAGGTGGCGGAGTTGGTGCCGGAGACGATCGGCAGGCCGGCCTTCATGAGGATGCGGGTGGTCTCCCGGCTCGACTTCAGGTCACGGCCGGCACCCACGACACCCACCACGGTCGGGTCGTGCGCGGCGTACGAGGCGATGGCGTGCGCCATGTCGACCTGTCGGCCCAGGTCGAGCCCGCCGTTGGCGACCAGGACGCGGAGCCTGACGCTGGAGCCCTTGTTGATGACGGCCTGCGCCAGGTACACACCCGCGAGTTCCTGGGCGCCCTTCACGAGCGAGGAGCCGTCGGGGTCGTGGCTGAGCGGTCCGGCGTAGACCACGGTGACGTGGTTGTCGGCGTGGTGGGCGAGGACGTCCGCGTTCTGCTGAGCGATGAGGTCTTCCAACTGCCGTACGGTCCACGGCGTTTCGCTCCGGCCGACGAGCGGCTTGGGATCGTCGCTCCGGTCGGCCTTGGGCAGCCAGTCGGCGAAGCGGACGTCGCCCGTCGCGACGCCGATGCACTCCGTGCCGCCGTCCGACGACGCGTGGCGCCGGGTGTCCTGGTTGGCGGTCAGTACCGCCGCCGAGCAGTACTGCTTGTGCAGCGTGTGGGCCCGCATGGCGATACCGGCGGTCACGACGGCGAGAACCAGGACCAGGGTGTGCAGGGACCACACCAGACGGGCGAGGGGCGGCCGGTGGGACGCCCGGAGGTGCCGGTGCCGGTCCTCGACGGGGCCGAGCTGGTCGTGCGGCAGCGGGACCTTCATGACCCAGGGCAGCACGGACCGTTCGCCGCTGGGAGACTGCCGGGTGCGCAGATTGCGAGCCCACTCCCGGTACAAGGTGCGCAACTGGTCGCTGAACCTGTGCTGAGAGGGCGCGGCGGCAGGTGGCGTACGGACCGCGCCGCGCTCGATGCGCGGCACGTCCTGAGCTTGTACCGCGGCGACGACGACCAGGGGGTCCAGCTCGCTGCGCCTGCTGCGTACGTCGTTGACCGCCCGGATCAGCTCGATGCCGCCGTTGTACTCGTCGGCGTGAGGCAGGAAGAGCATGGGCGGGCGGGGCCTCTTGAAGCCACGCAGGTCCCAGCTCCAGCGGCGGTGGTTGTCGCGCAGATCCTCCCGCAGGGCCAGCACGCAAAGCTGGAGATGGAAGTCGCCGCCCGCCTTGAGCGCCTCGGCCACGTCGTACGCCCGGGCCGCGATCGCCCGCCAGGACCGCACCGGGCGCAGCAGCGAAACCTCCGTCGAGTCCTCCTGGTCCGCCGCCCGCAGGAAGGTCGTGGTCAGGAACCAGCGGCTTTCCCGGCGCAGCCACAGGAAGATCGGTGCCCGCCCCGGCAGGACGGAGCCGAAGACCGTCAGCAGGACGAGCAGGGCGAGGCCCGCACCCACCGCCATGTACCAGTCGGTGCGGGCGAGGAGCGCGGCCAGCCCGGCCACGATGCTCGCCGGCAGGATGTGCGCCATGTCGGACAACTGCAGGCCCGGGCTCCAGCGCCCGCGGCCCTTCGGGCGCCAGCGCTGCCGGGCCAACTGGTCGAGCAGTCGCTGCCGTTGGTCCTGTCCGGCCTCGGGGCTGCCGGGGGCGGCCGCGGGCCAGCCGTCGCCGAGTTCCGCGACCGCGTCGTCGATGGCGTGCACCAGCCGCAGCCGCGGGAACGTGTACCGCCGGTAGACCGCCTTCGGGTCACCCCACTTCCTCGGGTCGCTCAGCGCGCGCACCATGGCCGCGGCCCGGCGGACCTCCGTGTCGCCGTCGTAGACGTTCTGCGCCACCGCGCATCGCGTGCTGTGCGCTTCCTGGCCCTCGTACAACTGCTGGACCAGCTCGGCCACCGCGCCGTCGTCAGCGCTGTCCCGTGCGTGCAGGACGAATGCCGGCATCGGCGGATCGGCGCTCGTGCGGAAATCCTCGATGAGGATCTCGAGCCGATCCTGAAGATGGACCCCGGCGTCGGTCACCGGCAGGCCGCGATGGCCACCGGAACAGTCCGGCACACGGCCGAAATTCACCATGAGTAATCCCCCGTTCACTACAAGTGACTGGAGAGATTAGCGGCTGTGGGCGCGGCCGGGTGGCTGAATCGGTGATCCGGCGATCTGCTGACGTCCGGTCGGAGAGCTGATCGCTGAGCTCGGAACCTGAAGTGGCAGCCTTCGGCCTCTTGGGTCGTGTCCTGCGTGGTGCGGACCGCTTCGTGCAGGGGCCTCGGACGCCGGTCCGGGACCGAATCCTGAACTCCGTGCAGGCGCTCACGGCGGATGACTACGACTGGGCGTCACGGTCTGCGAGCCGTCCACCACCGCCGGTCGGTACACCTGACCGCCGACCCCCGCAGCCGCTTATTACACTCCCTCGATGAACAACATACGGTGCACCCAATGCGGTGCGGTGGGACTCGAACCGGGCTTCGTCGAGGACTCCGGCCAAGGCGCCCGCGGGTTCGCGCGGTGGATCGCGGGCCCCCTTCAGCGAGGCCCGCTCGGCAATGCCAAGAGGATGGGCCGGCCGCGCTGGCAGATCGATGCCTTCCGTTGCCCCACCTGCGCACATCTGGAACTGTTCGCGGCCCAGCCGGACTAGCGGCACGGTAGGCAAGTGACAGGGACGCCGGGAATTGTCCGCTTACCGGCGCCCCGGCCCCGCTGACCGACATCGGACCGAACCCCCAACTCCCGCCCGGGGCACGGCCATCAGGACCGATCCGCCTCTCTGTGTCAGCCGTTGATACCGCCTCGAGTGCCGGGTGCCGCGCGTGGTGAGGTCCTGACCGCGAACACCATGCCGATGTCGCCGGCCCGCTGCACCGAGTCCTGTTCGGTGCTGACTGTCAAGCCGTGGGTGAGGAGGACCTCGCAGACCGTGTCGCGGTTGTGCTGCCAGCGCTCCACCTCGACGACGGCCTGGCGGACCAGCGGCCAGTGCCGTTCCTCGATGCCTCTGAGTACCTCGAGTTCGGCGCCCTCCACATCGACCTTGAGCAGGTCTATGTGGTCGATGCCCTGCTCGTCGAGCACCGACGACAGGGGCCTGACCTTCACCCGGTGCGTCTCGAGCCGCCGCAGCACCCGCAGCTTGCGGCTGATGAGAAGAGTGAGGACGGAGGCGGGCACGCGGCGCAGAACCGGTCCCAGGCCGCCCTGGCGGATCATTTCGACAACGCTCGCGGTGACCCGGCGTCGCTCGTCCTCGATGTTCCCCTGATCCCGCGAGGAGGACGAGAAGATCGTGGCGGCCGGAACGTAGCTGAAGTCGAGCTCGGCCTCATGCGACGCCAGGCCGTAAGGGAGCGCGGTCAGACGCCCGTTGAAGAACTCGCGGGCGTTGCGTTCGAGTGTCGCGTGGAGCGGCGGCAGCGGCTCGAAGGCGTAGATCCGTACGTCTCCGTCGAGTCGTTCATAGACGGCGGCCGAGAACACGCCGATGTTGGCGCCCACGTCGAGTACCGTCGCGCCCGGTGTGCACTCGATGCCGTGGGTGAAGTAGCCGTCGACCTCTTCGCGGAGGAAGGACGCCTCCCAGCGATTTATGCTGTGCAGTTCCATCGCGCTCATGGCCATGACAAAGTGATGTATCAGGGTCGGAGCCAACAATCCAGGGTGCGTACCCGGCCATGGATCGTGGTCCTCACCGGTCGACCGCCGGTGCGCGGGGCGACGGTGGGCAGGGCGGCCCGACATCACTCCAGCAAGTTCGAACTGCTCGCCAGGACCAGGGTGGTCACGCTGACGGGCCAGGCGGGGATCGGCAAGACCAGGCTGGCGCTGGAGTACACGAAGGGTGCGGGGGCGCGGTTCGCCGAGCCGGCCCGCGTCACCGGATCGGCCGTGCTCCTCCGTGTACCCGGACCGCGCCTGCCCGCACCCGCCTCGCAGGCGCGACTGGGCGAGCTGTATCTGATCGGCGGGGCCCTGGCGTTCGAGGAGCGCCGGATGGGGGTCGACCAATTCCTGAGCGTACGGCCGACATCCGTCGGGAACGCGGGAATGGCTACGACCCCGCACGCCTGGTACGCGTGACGGGAGCCGCCGCGGGCGTCGGTCACGGTGAATGCCGTGGCGCCTGTCCGGGTCCGGCGGCCACCGGACCCGGCGGAGGAACTCACACGGACCCGGTGACCGCCCGTGCGGTGAGACCGACACCAACAGCGATGACCAGTAGGGCCGTTGCGGTGGGGCCGATACGGGAGAGCAGGCGTACGGCGCGGTGGTGACGCGGGGACGCCTTGGTGGCGCGTGCCTCAAGGTGTCCCCGCAGGCGCACGAGGAGCAGGTCGACGAGGGTGAGGGTGCCCGCCATGCCGAGGCCGTAGGCGAAGACCGGGAGGACGGTGGACGGAGCCTCGGGCATGCGCATCACGGTCGAACCGACGAGCGGCTCGAAACAACCAACGTCCGCGCCACTGACCTTGACCCGACTCCCCGCCTGAGCGGACACGGCCCCGCGGTTCGGCGGGGCCCGTGTCCGCCGTCAGGCGATGCCTCGCGGCAGGTCGGCCCAGACCGTGTGGCCCCGGCGGTGGTGCCGGTCACCCCACGTGCGGGAGAGCGCCTCGACCAGCAGAAGCCCCCGGCCACCGGTGCTCAGGGCGGCGGACGGACGCGTCCACCTCGCCCGGATCGCCTTCGTGTCGAAACCCGGGCTCGTGTCGCTGACCTGGATCGTCAGCGACTGACGACCCGGGCGCCCGTGCAGTGCGAGCGACAGGCGGACCGGCACCGTTCCGTGCCCGAAGGCGTTGCCCAGCAACTCGCTGACGACGAGCACCGCGTCCTCGGCCAGCTCGCTCCGTCCCCACCGTGCCAGTTGCCCGCGCACGTCACCGCGCACGGAACACAGACCGTCCTCCGGTGCGAGAGCGAAGCTCACGTATGAGCGTTCCATGGCACATCAGCCCCTTTCACTCGCACAGGTAATCCGTCACGGACACCGCAGTGGACGGGTGTGGAAACGGGAATTACCGGCGGAGCCGCATCACGGCGACCAATGTATCCGTAGCCGGTCAGGCCGCGGATTGGTCCGGGAAAAAGATTCATCCGATCAGGCAAATGGCCAATCCGCCGGGCTTTCGGAACCGGATTCCCCACGTGACCGACGACGAGAAGCAAACACGACAGCGCCTCACCTGGACGCGCCTGACCCTGGGTGCGTGCAGCGGTCTGCTGGCCGGCCTTGCCTCGCTCGGCGTCGCTGAGCTGGTGTCGGCCGCGGTGCGTCCGCAGGCCAGTCCGGTCGTGGCGGTCGGCGGCGCGGCGATCGACCGCACCCCGGCCGCTGTGAAGGACTGGGCGATCCGGCACTTCGGAACCAATGACAAGTTGATTCTTCAGCTCGGAATTCTCGCGATACTGGCGCTCTTCGCACTCGTACTGGGAATTACTGCCGTGCGTTTTCGGCGCAGCGGTGCCGCCGGTGTTCTGCTCTTCGGAATTGTCGGGGCGGTATCGGCCACCAGTAGGCCGGATTCGACAAGCCTCTCCGACGCGCTGCCCTCCGTGGTGGGCGCGATCGCCGGAGCCGCGGTGCTCTACGTTCTGGTGGGCTTTCTCACGCGGCGGGTCCCGTCCGCGGAGTCCGTTCAGGGCGAGCAGGAAGGCCCGTCCTCCGGGGCCGGCTGGGATCGCCGCGGCTTCGTGATCGCCGCGACGGCTGCTGCCGCCGCGTCCGCCGGGGCCGGCGTGATCGGCCGGACACTGAACGGGGCGAGTGGCCAGAACGCGGTCGCCTCGCGCAACAAGCTCGTCCTGCCCCGTCCCGCCTCCGAAGCCCCAGCCGTTCCCAAGGGCGCCCAGCTGCGGATTCCCGGGATCAGCGCCTTCACCACGCCGAACGGTGACTTCTACCGCGTGGACACCGCGCTCGTGGTGCCCAAGGTCAACGCCACGACCTGGGCACTCCGCATCCACGGCAAGGGCGTCACCCGGCCTGTCTCCCTCACCTTCGACGACCTGCTGCGGCGCGAGCTGATCGAACGCGACATCACCCTCACCTGTGTGTCGAACGAAGTCGGCGGCCAGTACGTCGGCAACGCCCGCTGGATCGGCGTACGACTGGCCGATCTGCTGGCCGAGTGCGGGGTGAGGCCGCCCTCGAAGGGCGGGAGCGCCGATCAGTTGGTGGCCCGCTCGGTGGACGGCATGACGATCGGCAGCCCGGTCGAGGACGTGATGGACGGCCGCGACGCCCTCCTCGCCCTCGGCATGAACGGCGAACCGCTGCCCTTCGCCCACGGCTTCCCGGTGCGCATGGTGGTGCCCGGCCTGTACGGCTTCGTCTCCGCCTGCAAGTGGATCAAGGACATCGAACTCACCACCTTCGACTCCTACGACCCCTACTGGGTCAGACGAGGCTGGGCCCGCAAGGCTCCCATCAAGACCGAGTCGCGCATCGACACCCCCAAGCCGTTCGCCCGGCCGAAGACGGGGACGGTGATGGTCGCCGGAGTCGCCTGGGCCCAGCACCGCGGCATCGACAAGGTCGAGGTCCGTGTCGACGACGGCCCCTGGCAGGAGACCCGGCTCGCCACCGAGGACACCCGCGACACCTGGCGCCAGTGGTCCTTCCCCTGGCAGGCCACCAAGGGCGGCCACACCCTCACCGTCCGCGCCACCGACCGCACCGGCCAGGTGCAGACCGACAGACGCACCCGCACCATCCCCGACGGCGCGAGCGGGTGGCACTCCGTGGTCGTGACCGTCGACTGACCCCACAAGCCGCTTTCCCTCTTCCCCGAATCACCGCAGCTCAGGCTGCGTCGACCCTCAGGAGTAACGCCATGAACACCCGTATCCGTCGTTCCGCGGTCGTCCTCGCCGCCGCGGCCGTACTCCCGTTCGCCCTCAGTGCCTGCGGCGACAGCGGAAGCGACTCCGCGAAGTCCGACGCCTCCACCAAGGCGTCCGCGTCCGCGTCCGACGACAGCATGACCGGCGCCGGTGCCACGGCCGCCGACCAGCCCTTCGGTACGGCCTGTTCCGGCGTCCCGAAGAGCGGGGCCGGCTCCTTCGACGGCATGGCCAAGGACCCGGTCGCCACCGCCGCCTCCAACAACCCGGCCCTGTCCACCCTGGTCGCCGCGGTGAAGAAGGCGGGCCTGGTCGACACCCTCAACAACGCCCAGGGCATCACGGTGTTCGCGCCGACCAACGACGCCTTCGCGAAGATCCCGAAGGCCACCCTGGACAAGGTCCTGGCCGACAAGGCCCAGCTGACGAAGATCCTCACCTACCACGTGGTGGGTCAGCAGCTCACCCCGAAGGACCTGGAGAAGGGCTCCTTCGACACCCTGGAGAAGTCCAAGCTCACCACCGCCGGGTCGGGCGAGAACTACATGGTCAACGACTCCGCGAAGGTGGTCTGCGGCAACGTGAAGACCGCCAACGCCAACGTCTACATCATCGACACCGTCCTGATGCCCACCAGCTGACGGGCCATCAGCAGGGCCGGGCACCGACGTCGAGGTGCCCGGCCGTACGACTCCTGTGACCGGGAGACGGTGAGAGATGACGGAGCTCAGCACATGTCGGCACTGTTCCGCGTTCGCGTCCTCGCCGTCTCGGGCACCCGCCTGTGGTGCGCGGTGGCAGGCACACTGACCGCGAGCACCGGTCGCCCCCTGCGCACCGAGCTGACCGCCCGATGCGCCGACGCGACGGTGGTCGGGCTGGATCTACGTCAACTCAGGTGTCCCGCGGCCGAGTTCCTACCGGATCCACCGTGGCCGGACGGACCCCACACCGTGCATCTCCTGGCGCCGGAACAACTGCGCTCCCGTACGGCCGGCGACGGACGTCTGCACTGGCACACCGATCTCCAGAGCGCCTGGCAGGCATGGTCCGCGCTCTCCCCCTGAGCCCCGTCACGTCCCCGACCTCCGACCTGTTCCGGTCGCCTGCCATGATTCCTACCCGGCAGTAGCTTGTTGTGTCCCGTGAGAGGCGGCGCAGTGACCCGAGTGTTCACCGTCAGCGGCAGCATCGTCATCGATGTCCCACCCGAGGCCGCCTATCACGCCGTCAGCCGTCCCGGTGACATGGGCCGCTGGAGTCCGGAGAACCTGGGCACGACGGCCGGCTCGACGGACGAGAGCGCCACGCAGGGCAGCTCGTTCGTCGGGCGCAACAAGCGGGGAAGGTTCCGCTGGGTCACGCGTTGCACGGTCACGGCGGCCGATCCGGGCCGCCGTTTTGCGTTCCGGGTGCACGCCATCGGGCGCACCCGTCCGCGACTGCGCGGCCCGATCGCGAGCTGGGAGTACCGCTTCGAACCGGCCGGTGAAGGCACCCGGGTCACCGAGACCTGGACCGACGACCGGCGCGCGTGGCCGACGTTCGCCGCCGACGCCTTCGACCGGCTGGTCACCCCGGGCAGGACGTTCGCCGAGTTCCAGGTCCGCAACATCGACAGGACCCTGCGCAACCTCAAGCGCGAACTGGAGCTGGAGCACGGCCACTCCGGGTGATCGGCGCCGACCCCAGGCGTCGGAACGTCCGGGGGTGGGAGGGCAGTTGGGCCCGGTCCGGGCACCCGAAGGTGAAGGAGTACGCCTGGTACCCGGCGGTCCAAGTGCCGTCCAGGGAGAGGCTGTTGACCGGGCTGTCGCTCGCGAAGCGGTAGGTCTTGGGCCGGTGTCCTTCTGCCCTGTCTTCGGAGGGAGCTGGACGCTCGGGTCGGCCTGCTTGAGCAGCGTGCGGATGAGGTCGTCCGTCTGGGCGTACTGGCCCTCGCCGAACTTGAAGTAGCGCACGGTGCCTTGGGCGTCCTTCAGGTACTTCGCGGGCCAGAACCGGTTGCGGTAGTTGTCCCCACCTCGACGTACGGCAGGCTGCGCCGGCAGTTGATGCACGGGTAGGTCCAGAAATCGATCAGGACGACCTTGCCGCGCTCCTCCTTCAGATCGACCGGCTGCCGCCCGGAGTATTGAGCCGCTTCGAGATTCCGGTGATCGGCCGCGCCTGTCCGCACGAGCGCAGTGCGGCGAGGAATTCCTCGCCGCCGCGATGTCGGGGCGTACCGAGCGGCTGGTGGCGCTGCTCACCGACAACGTGACGGCGGTCTCGGACGGCTACGGACTCGCCAGGCGGCTGTTGCGGTACAGGACGCGCGAGCGGGTCGCCACCTGCGGGGCCGGGTTCAAGCCCACGCAGGCCAAACTGCGGCTGACCGGCGGCTCGCCCGCGATGCATATCGCCCTGGTCAACGGTTCCCCGGCCGTCCTCGCCGTGGTCGACGACCGGGTCGTGGGTGCCGTGGCGTTCGAAGTCACCGACGGCAAGGTCGCGTCCCTGCTCGGCATTGCCGCCGTGGACCGGCTCGTGCGCCTCAACGAGGGCTGGCGGCAGCACGAACCCGACGCACCGGTCATCAACGGATGGTGACCAGAGCCACCGGAATCCAGGGACCTGAGTCGGAGCGCAGACAGCACATCTTCGGCCCCCCCGAATCAGAGTCGGCCATGCGGTCGGACCCTCCATGGCCGACTACCGGTCGACACAGTGACCAAGTACGCATCGTCACGGAGAACTGGCCAGAGCGAATTCGAGCACCCTTGGCCACCTGTCGCTGGAAGTCACACGTGCCAGATGATGGTGGCCTCGTCGGTGAGACAGCGGGCCATCAGGCCGGTCATAGGAGTCCGTGGCCGCCGTCGACGGCCGGTGGCGGCGACGTCCGCCAGCAGTTGGGCATCGCCGTCCAGGTACTGCTCAGGTATTTCGTGCCCCTTCACGTCACCCCTTCGTTCCTTGACGCGCCGGTGACGGTTTCTTAGCGGGGACCGGCATTCGGACCTTGGTGAACTCTGCCGGGAACCGGCAATGCGCGGGTCCACCCCTGGCATGCACGATGACTCAAGGGGAGCACCACGGACGGCCCCGCTGCCGGGCACCGGCAGCGGGGCCGGCGGGTGCCCGTACCAGGATCCGAGGCGAGCTTTCCGATTGGGCGAACTGCGCGGAACGGTCGTCGACGAACAGGCGTCGCGCCGAGTGGAGTTGAGGCGGCGTGCGTCCTCGCCGGCCTTCTGCCGCCCGGACAGAGATCGTCGTGCAACGCTAAGAGGTCCTCGACGAACCCTCCGCGAGAAAGGCGTGGATCCGTTCGGAGATCAGGGGCCAGTCCCGGCCGAACCAGACGAGGTGGCTGTCGGCCCGGCTTTCGAGCAACTCGGCGTGCGGGAGGGCGGCGGCGAGTGCCCGGGCGTGGGCGAAGCACACTGCCGCGTCCTGGCGGGTGGCGATCACCAGGGCGGGCTGGTAGACCCGGCCCGCATGACGCAACAGGTCTCCGGGTGCCGCAACTTCCTTGAGATCACGCGTGAATCCTCGCCCCGACCGCATCCGCGAGAACAGTGCGACCAGCGTCGTCCGGTCCTCCGGCCGAAGCTCCGCCACCACATCCCGCACGGGCAGGAGGGTGAGGTCGCGCAGCAGTATCCGCAGGCCGGCGTCGGGTGCGTACCGCATGAGGGAGTGAACGAGCGCCCAGGAAACGCGCTCGGTGTGCGGTGCGAAAACGATCCGGGCGCCGAGGCGGGTGCGTCGGCCGGGCCAGGGCAGCGGTCCTACGGCGCTCTTCAGGAGCAGCCTTTGGACCAGGGCGGGATGGCGTGCCGCCATCGCCACCGCGGTGGGTCCGCCGCCCGATACGCCGACCACGGCGGCGACTTCGGTGATCCCCAGGTGGGCGCAGAGCGTGGCGGTGACATCGGCGAACCCGGTGGCCGATACCCCGGTCGAGACCGGTGTGCGGCCGTATCCCGGGCGGGACGGCACCAGCACCGAGCATCCGGCTTCGGCGAACACCTCCTCGCCCAGCGAGAGCCCCGCGCGCATGTGCCCGCCGTAGAAGACCACGACGGTGTCCGGGCCGCGCCGGTCGAAGCGGTACTCGACGCGTCCGGCGGCCAACTCGGCCAGCACCGTGGGGTGTTCGTCCAGCCCGTGGCTGTGGGTACGGCTCACGGCAGCATCTCCTTGCCCCGCCCGGGGGCGCATGCGGCCGGGCACGAGCAGGCGCTGCGGGATCCGGGCCGTGTGCCGGCGTCGGGGTAGCCGCTTCCTGCCCGGGACGGAGTCACCTTCGCATCGTGCCACCGGTCGCGGCCGGTGCCGCCCGACCGGCCTGCTCTCCGCGTCGTAGGCCGCCGGGCAGGCCGGTTGTATCGTGCGGAAAGCCGTCCCGGCAGTGCGTCCGCATCATCCGTGTGACGGTGGCCGTCGGGACCTCGACAGCGAGACGGGAGCCGGGCGTGCGGGCGCGTGACTTGGCGGTGGAGTACGAGACGGTCGGCCTCGACAGTGATGCGATGGACGCCGCGCGGCTGATGGCCGAACACCGGCTGCCGGCGCTGCTGGTGGTGGACGAACGGGGTGCGCCGAAGGCGATCCTGCCCGCCTCGCAGATGGTCAAGATCCTGGTGCCGGTGTACGTGGTCGAGGACCCGACGCTCGCCGCAGTGGTCGACGAACATCACGCCGACCGGTTGTGCCAGGCGCTCAAGGGCCGCAAGGTCCGCGACTGCCTGTCGAAGACCGTGCCCGCGCCGCCGGTCGCCGCCCCGGACGACACCGCGCTGGAAGTGGCCGCGCAGATGGCGCGGGTACGCAGCCCCCTGGTGGCGGTCGTGGAGAAGGACGCGGCCGGTGGCCGGCTCCTCGGTGTGATCACGGCCTCGCATCTGCTGGAACGGTTGCTCGCCGCTACGGCCTGACCGGCGGCGTCAGGCATTGTCCGGACCGTCGCCCTCATGGATGTCCAGGGCGGCGCAGGGCAGACCCAGTTGGTCGAGGGTGCCCCGTGCCTGGGTACCGGAGTGGGTGACGATCACCTGGGTGCCGTGTGGCCGTGCCGCGAGCAGCGCCATGAAGAAGGCCGCGCCACTATCAGGACTGAGATAAGTCACCTGGGCCAGGTCGACCTCCAGGACACGGGGCGGTGTCCGGGCGTCCTCGGCCGCCGTTCGAGAGGTCGGCGGCAGGGCTCTCCGATCAGGGAGCGTGCCGGTCCCTTGTTGCCGGAACCCGGCAGAATCCCGGCCCCGACCTCGCTCACCAAGAGCTGTTAAAGAAGCGTCAAGGACCTGTAAGGTTCCCAGCGGTGTGCCGGGAAGCCTGGTCGGCGAGTAGGGGATCACTCTCTCTTCCGATCGGGGGCGTAGGCCATGGTGCTCGTGATGGTGTTCGGGGCCGCGCTGCTCGCCGCCTTCCTCCTCTTCGTCGTCGGCGGACTTCTGGTCAGCGATGGCATGCAGGTCTTCCTGCCCAAGCCGCCCACCGACTTGAAGCACCCCGCGCCCGCGCCAGGTCTGACGGACGTCCCGGCTGCCCGTGCCCCCGCCCACACCCTCGCGCCCCGCAGCGACTCCCGCCCGGACGGTGCGTACACCCGGCCCGCCGCCCCGCATCACCTCACCGGCTCGACCGCCGAATCCGTCTCGCAACCCCGCGGAGGATCGTGAACGACTGGCACAGCTGGGCGGCGATCGTCGTGTTCGTCGGTGCGTACGCCCTGATCATCAGCGAGAAGATCCACCGCGTCGCCGTGGCCCTGGGCGGCGCGGGCCTCATGCTCGCGATCGGGGCGACCGACGACGTCTCGGCGTTCTACTCCGAGGACTCCGGCATCGACTGGAACGTCATCTTCCTGCTGATGGGCATGATGATGATCGTCGGAGTGCTGAAGAAGACCGGCATGTTCGAGTACCTGGCGATCTGGTCCGTGAAGAAGGCCCGGGCGCAGCCCTTCCGGGTGATGGCCATGCTCGTCGTCATCACGGCGGTCGCCTCCGCCCTGCTCGACAACGTGACCACCGTGCTGCTGATCGCCCCGGTCACCCTGCTGGTCTGCGAACGCCTCGCGCTGCCCGCGGCCCCGTTCCTGATCGCGGAGGTGTTCGCCTCGAACATCGGCGGGACCGCGACCCTGGTCGGCGACCCGCCCAACATCATCATCGCCAGCCGGGCCGGGATCACCTTCAACGACTTCCTGGTCCACCTCGCCCCGCTGTCCGCACTGCTCGTCGTCGTCCTGGTCGTCCTGTGCCGGGTGATGTTCCGCAAGACGTTCGTGTACGACGAGGACCGCGCCGCCGAGATCATGGCCCTGGAGGAGCGCGAGGCCATCAAGGACCCGCGGCTGATGGTCCAGGGCTTGGTCGTCCTGGCCCTGGTGGTCGCGGGCTTCGTCCTGCACCCGGTACTGCACTACGAACCGAGCATCGTCGCGCTGCTGGGCGCCGGGCTGCTGGTCGCCGTGTCCTCGGCCGAGACGAGCGAGGTCCTCGCCGAGGTGGAGTGGCCCACGCTCGCCTTCTTCGCGGGCCTGTTCATCATGATCGGCGGCCTGATCGACACCGGGGTGATCGACGAGGTCTCCAAGGCGCTCGCGGACACGATCGGCACGAACGAACTCGGCGGCTCCTTGACGATGTTGGGTGCATCCGCGGTCCTGTCCGGAGTCGTGGACAACATCCCGTACGTCGCCACGATGGCGCCCGTCACCAGCGACCTGGTCCATGCGATGGGCGGCGCCGGCGACCACGTCATGTGGTGGGCCCTCGCTCTCGGCGCCGACCTCGGCGGCAACGCCACCGCCATCGGCGCCTCCGCGAACGTCGTCGTCCTCGGCATCGCCGAACGCAACCGACAGCCCATCACCTTCTGGCAGTTCACCAAGTACGGCCTGATCGTCACCGCCGTCACCGTGGCGATCTCGCTCGGCTACGTGTGGCTGCGCTACTTCGCGCCGGCCTGATCCGGGCCATCGCATCGACATCCGACAGAGAGGAACAAGGAGACAGCCATGGGTACTCCACGCGTGAGCAGTACGCCGTTGCCAGGAATCGGCGTCCGCTACGACCTGACGACACGAGAGCAACGGCGCCTGTCGGTGGTCGCGCACCGGGACGGCGAGCGGACGTTGAACGCCTACCGCTCGGACGATCCGGACGCCTGCGCCCTGTCCGTACGGCTGACCACGGCGGAGTCGGCCGCGCTCGTCGACGCCCTGCTGCCTGAGCACCACAGCCCGAACCTCCTGTCCACGACCGAACTGGGCCTGGTCGCCGAACGCATTCAGCTGTCGGCGCTCTCCTACTGGAACGGCCGGGTGCTGGGCGAGACCCGGATGCGCACGGAGACCGGCGTCTCGATCGTGGCCGTACTGCGCCGGGCCGAGGCCATCCCCTCACCGACCCCGGACTTCCGGCTGGCCGGTGGAGACACCCTGATCGTGATCGGCACGCGCGAAGGCGTCGAGTCGGCCGCGGCGATACTCGGAAGGGAGTGACCCTGATGCATTCGTCCGCGAGGTTCCTGATCGAGTTCGGCGCGATCATCCTGGCCCTGGGGCTGCTGGGCCGGTTCGCCGCACGCTTCCACTTCTCCCCGATACCCCTCTATCTGCTGGCCGGACTCGCCTTCGGCGAGGGCGGGCTGCTGCCGCTGGGCACCAGCGAGGAGTTCGTCGCCATCGGCGCCGAGATCGGCGTCATCCTCCTGCTGTTGATGCTCGGCCTGGAGTACACGGCCAGCGATCTCGTCTCCAACCTCAAGACCCAGTACAGCGCGGGGCTCGTCGACGCCGCGCTCAACGCGCTGCCCGGCGCCGCGATGGCACTCCTCCTCGGCTGGGGACCGGTCGCCGCGGTGGTACTGGCCGGGGTCACCTGGATCTCCTCCTCCGGCGTCATCGCCAAGGTCCTCGGCGACCTCGGTCGCCTCGGCAACCGCGAGACCCCGGTCATCCTCAGCATCCTGGTCCTGGAAGATCTCTCCATGGCAGTCTACCTGCCGATCATCACCGCGCTGCTGGCCGGTGTCGGCCTCGCGTCCGGCAGCCTCACCCTGGTCGTCGCCCTCGGCGCCGCCGCCCTCGTACTCCTCGTCGCGGTCCGCTACGGCCGTCACATCTCCCGTTTCGTCTCCAGCGACGACCCCGAGAAGCTGCTGCTGGTCGTCCTGGGCCTGACCCTCCTGGTCGCAGGACTCGCCCAGCAGCTCCAGGTCTCCGCCGCCGTGGGCGCGTTCCTGGTCGGTATCGCCCTGTCCGGCGAGGCAGCGGAGGGCGCCCACAACCTGCTCTCCCCGCTGCGGGACCTGTTCGCCGCCGTGTTCTTCGTCTTCTTCGGCCTGCACACCGACCCCGCCAGCATCCCGCCCGTCCTGCTGCCCGCGCTCGCCCTGGCAGTCGTCACCGCCGGCACGAAGATCGCCACGGGGTACTGGGCGGCCCGGCGCGCGGGAATCTCCGTGAAGGGCCGCTGGCGGGCGGGCGGCACGCTGGTCGCTCGGGGCGAGTTCTCCATCGTCATCGCCGGACTCGCCGTCACCGCGGGCATCGAACCCGCCCTCGGCCCGCTGGCCACGGCATATGTGCTGATCCTGGTCATCGTCGGGCCGCTGACCGCCCGTTACACCGAGCCGCTGGCCACCCGCCTGACCGGGTGGCGGCGGGACAGGTCCGCCCCTGTGGTCGAAGCGGAGGAATCCTCCAGCACCACGGCTCAGGAGCCCCACGAGGTGGCGTAGGCCGGTTGCCGATGGTCACCAGCCCGTCGGCAGCAGGTCCCTTGCTCATGCCGGAGAGTTCGGCGACGAGCAGGGCGAGCAGCGTGGCGAACACCAGCAGGGCGAGCCGGTGTTGGGGCGCGGCGGTGCGCAAACCGCCGCGCAACTCCGGGAGTTGGGGAGGCACGGGAGAGGCGCCCGCCCGCCGCAGCCCCGCCGCCGTCGCCGGTCCCACGACCAGCGCGGTGCAGGCCGGATTCGCCCACACCCAGTAGCTGTACGGCCGCGTCCCGCCGACCCCTTCGTAGCAGCGGGTGACCAACAGGTGGTACGCCTCACACCAGTTGAAGCCGAGCAGCGTGAACACCACTGGTACGACGGCGAGTCCGGCGACGACGTGAGGGAGGGGGCGAAGCCGCCGGTGGCCGAGCAGCAGCGCGGCGCCCGCGATCACTGCGAACAGTGTCAGGCCGTACGAGAGACGGGCGGTGAGGCCGAAGAGGTGACCGGCGGCAAAGCCGGTCGCTCGCGGGCGGTGTCCGGTGACCGCGAGGGCGAGGAACGGGGCGGCGCGGCGGGCGAGTTGCTCACCGGCGAGGACGCGCACGGTGATGAGGACCGCGGCGGCGGCCGTCGCCCCGACGGTGATGCACCAGACGCCCGCCCAGGCTCCGCCGCCCAGACCGACCCGGTCCAGGAGGACGAAGGTGACGGTGGCCGCCGCGGGATGTCCGGCGATGTGCGCGGGCCAGGGTGCGGGGGAGTGGCTGAGGATGTGGTGGGTGAAGTCGCGCAGGGTGGCGGGGATGTCGTGGACGCGGCCGATGACCGTGAGGTACTCGTTCGTGGCCGTCAGCCGCAGTCAGCGGAGTACGACCGCCTCCGCGACCACCAGAGGCGCACTGAACGGAGACGACAACTGACCGGCTCACGAGGCCGTTGGGGTGCTACAGGTCGTCAGATCCGATGCTCCGGGACTTGAGGTGTTCCCGTAGCCACCGCTCGGTGCTGTTGACGTGCATGAGCGCTGCTGCCTGGCTGAGAGAGGCGTCGCCCGCGGCCAGCGCTTCGTAGATGGCCTCATGCTCGGCCAGGGTCCGTCCCGCGGTCCGGGAGTCGACAAGTCCGCGCCAGATGCGGGCACGCAGAGTACGGCCCGAGATCCCGTCGAGGATGGTCAGGAGCGATTCGTTCGAGGTGGCCGAGACAACGGCGCGGTGGAAAGCCGCGTCATGGGCGTTCAGCAACTCGACGTCCTCACGGGCCTCGCGCATCGCGTCCAGGTGCTGCTTCACCTCGGCCAGGGCTTCGTCGGACATGCGAGTGGCGGCCAGCGCGGCGGCGGGGGGCTCGAGCAACCGCCGTACCTCCATCAGGTCCAGCAGCGCACCCGCGTCGCTCTGGAGCAACTCCACTGCGCCGCCGAGTCCTTCGAGCAGGACGCTGGGCTGAAGACTGGTGACGTAGGTGCCGTCGCCGCGTCGTACGTCCAACACCCGCGCCACGGCCAGGGCCTTGACCGCCTCGCGCGCCAGGTTGCGGGACAGTCCCAGCTGAGCGGCCAGATCCGGTTCCGGCGGGAGCTTCGACCCGGGAGGCAGTGCGCCTGTCCGGATCAGCTCCCGTATCTGCTCGATGGCTCTGTCCGTCAGGGACAAAGGGAACTCCTTGCCTCGACGGCGTTCCGCATGGGCCGTTCCCGATACTGCATGTCAAGGGCGACGCTGATGATAGCCGGATGTTCGAACATGCCGACGGCCACGACTTCTTGGCCACCTCCGGGGGAGCGGGCGGCACCTCGTCCAGGACAGCAGCGTGCAGACATGGCATGTCTATCGGGGGATGAACGGCGTCATACCTGCTGATCCGGCCTAAAACGCCGCCACATCGAAGGGATTCATCCCTGCAAAGCCGTTGACACCAGTGGGTCACATGCTCGAACTTCATGCGTAACACCTGGCGCTTGGGACCCGCGAGCGCGGCGCCTCAACGCCCGTTCGGCCGTTGGGCTTTCCCTGCGCACTCTGCCCTGCCGCGCACGGTCTCTTCCCCGCCACATGGAACTGGGAGTGTGATCATGTCTTCTGGAAGACTGCCCCGGCGAACGCTGTTGGGCGCCGCAGGTGTCGCGGCGGCGGTGACCGCGCTGCCTGTGCTGCCGGCCTTATCCGGTCTGGTGACCGAGGCAGCGGCGGCCGGCTCGCAGACCAATCTGAGCAACCTGGCGAACATGCGGTTCGGCATGTTCAACCACTTCAACATGGGTACGTTCACCGACGAGGAGTGGGCCGCTCCGAACCAGAACCCGATGCTGTTCGCCCCAGCGGCGGTGGACTGTGAGCAGTGGGCGGCGGCGGCCGCGGCGGCCGGGATGAACTACGGGGTCCTGACGACCAAGCACCACGACGGGTTCTGCCTGTGGCCGACCGCGTACAACGACTACAACGTGGCGAACAGCTCGTACCCGCACGACATCGTCGCCCAGTACGTCACGGCGTTCCGGGCCAAGGGCCTGAAGGTGGGCCTGTACTTCTCGATCTGGGACCGCAGTTACACCGTGCAGGCCTACGACACCCGGCACGGCGTGGCCGCGGACCAGGTGATCCAGCCGGGCGATCTGACGTACATCCTGAACCAGATCACCGAGTTGCTGACCGGCTACGGCACCATCGACATGTTCGTCACCGACGGCTACGCATGGCAGATGGGTCAGTCGGCCGTCTCGTACCAGCGCATCCGGGAGCACGTGAAGTCGCTCCAGCCGGACATCGTCATGATCGACCACGGTGGGCTGTCGGTGCCCTTCCTCGGGGACGCGATCTACTTCGAGGAGCCGCTGGGCGTCACCTCTCCTGCCGGTAACACGTATGCGTCGCTGCAGGGGCAGACCATCAGCAACGGATGGTTCTGGCATCCCTCCACGCCGACCACCGACCCGTTGAGCAAGGCGTCGATCCTGTCTCATCTGGCGGATCTGGAACCGAAGTTCACCTCGTTCATCCTCAACTGCCCGCCCAGCCGCGCCGGTGTCCTGGACACGAACATCGTGACCCGGCTCTCCGAGGTCGGAGCGGCCTGGAGCCCCGACACCTCACGGCCGGCACTCCCGACGCAGATGCTGCGCGCGGAGCACCCGGTGACCCCGGTCAGCGCGTACGCGACCGGCTTCCACACCGGCGAAGGGCCGATGAACGCGATCGACGGGCTGAGCGACAAGGGCTTCGAGACCTGCTGGTCGACCTGGAGCCTGTCGCTCCCGCAGGCGATCACCATCGACCTCGGCGGAGTGTGGAGCGACGTCTCGACGCTGGAGTACCTGCCCAAGCAGTGGAGCCGGACCAACTCGACGGACGGGGACATCACTTCGTACACCGTCTGCACCAGCACCGATGGCGCGACGTTCACACAGGTCGCGACCGGTACGTGGACCGGGGACCACACCACCAAGGTGGCCGAGTGGCCGGCCGGGCGTGCGGGGTACGTACGTATCCAGGCCGACGCCGGCACCGGCGGCTACGCCAACGTCGGCGGGATCAGGATCGGTGGCAGGACCGCCAAGCCGGTCCTGCAGTCGAAGGTCCTGCCCGGCGACTCGACGGTCTACCGCCTGGTGAACCGCAAGAGCGGTCTGGTGGCCGACGTCTACGACTTCGGCACCGCGAACGGCAGCAACGTCCAGCAATGGCCCTGGCTGAACAACACCGCACAGAAGTGGACCTTCGTATCCACCGGTGACGGCTACTACAAGATCAAGAACGTCAACAGCGGAAAGCTGATGGAAGTTGCCGGCCTCTCCCGCGCCGACGGCGGCAACGTGGGTATCTGGTCGGACGACAGTGTGCCGCAGCAGCACTGGGCCGTGACTCCCACCGGCGACGGCTACCACTACCTGACCAACCGCTTGAGCGGACTTTCGCTCAACGTGGACGGTGGATCCACTGCGGACGGAGCCAACGTCGATCAGTGGACGTACAACCGAGCCTCACAGGAACAGTGGCAGATCCTCGCCCTTTGACGAGTCGACTTACTGGCAGCAGGCGTTGATGGAAAACCCCTGCGATCGGCGGCTGGTGTGTGCCGATCGCAGGGGTTCCGGCGTTGTCACGCGGAAGGCGTCACTGGACGGTCCAGAGCTGGTTGGTCTGGTTCAGCGGTGTCCACTGGCCGAGCGCGGTTCCTCCGGTGGTCGAGTCGCCGGGAACCTCCAGGGCCTGCCGGCTCTCGAAGTTGCGGATGACGTATCCGCTGCTGGTCGATGCGAAGTACCAGAGCTGGTTGTTGCCACCGCCGTAGGTCATCTGGACCAGCGCCGCCCCCTTGGCGTGAGAGGCGTTGGAGATGCTGAGGGCCTTGCCGCTGTTCCGGTTGACGATCTTGTAGAGGTTGCCGCTGACCCGCACGATGTTCCACTGCTGGTTGGCGCCCGAGTTGCCCTGCCACTGGATGACGCTCGCGTTGTCCGCGGTCGATGCTTGGTAGACATCCGCCAGCAGGCCGCTGTTGACGTTCTTGATCGTGTAGTACGTCGACGCGTTGAAGGACGGAGTGGTGGGCGAACTCTCCAGCGCGCCGCCGGCCTGTTGCACGCTGAAGTCGCCGATGTAGAAGTAGCCGCCGTCGGTCTTGGCGACGCGTACGTACCGGAACTTCTGGCGTGCGTCGATCTTGGCCGTCAGTGTCGCGTTGTACGGGAGGACCGTGGCGTCCTGCCGTCCCAGCACCGTGTAGTCGGCGAACGTGGGGTCGTTGGAGCCGCGTATCTCGAAGTTGCTGCGGGTCTCGGGCTGGTCGACGTCCTGGCGGGTGGTGAACGAGAACTGACCGAGCGCGTACGCACTGCCGAGGTCCACCTGCCACCAGGCGGAGGTGTCGCTCCCCGTGGGGGACCAACCGGTCGTCGCGTCGTTGTCATTGGCCTTGGCCGGTGCCCAGTTGGAGCTGTAGACGGAGGACGCGGTGGCTGTCCTGCCGTAGGCGAGATTGATCTTTGCCGGCAGTCCTTGATAGGCCGACTGAAGACCCGAGGCCTGCATCACGGCGGTTCCGGTGGTCGTGTTGTTGGAGAGGGTGACGTTGGAGCCGTTGACGTTGCGGATGACGAAGTCGTCGGTGTGCGACAGGACGTTGTTCGCCACGGTCATGTTGTTGGAGCCCTCGTCGAGGTAGATGCCGCCCGCGCCCGAGGAACACGCGGTGGGTGTGCGGACCACGTCGTGGATGTAGTTGTTGTCGATCACCGTCCCGGGGTCGTTGGAGAGGTGGTAAATGCCTGCCGTGTCGCACAGTTGGTTCACGACGTTGCCGATGCGGTTGTAACTGACGGAGTTGTCGCCCTCCGCGTTGGCAGCGGACTGCCAGCCCCAGCCGAGGGAGATCCCGGCCCAGGGCGAGTCGGAGATGTCGTTGTGGTCGATGGTGGTGCCGTGCACGAAGCCCGCGTTGATGCCCGCGGTGCCGAGATAGTCCTGACCGGTGTGGTTGATCAGGTTGTTGGTGACGCTGACACCGCTGACGACCTCGCGGGCGTCCTCACCCGCGGGCGAGGTGGGCGGGTTGTACACGGTGTGGTACTCGACGTCGGGATCCGAGAACTTGCCCACCATGATTCCGTTGCCCGCGATGTCCTGGACGACGTTTCCGGTCACTGCCGAGTTGTGGACGCCGTGGTGCAGGTCCAGGGCGGTCGAGCCCATCTTCGTGAAGGTGTTGCCGGTGAAGGACAGGTTGTCGGCGTTCGCGGCGTGGACACCGGCCGGCGGGCGGTTGACGTACTGCTTGTTGCTGGGGTCGGCGGAGATGTTGTAGTTGCCGCCCTGACCGTTGAGCAGGCCGTTGTCACTGGCCTCGGTCCAGTTGGTCTGGGTGAAGGTGATGCCCGAGAACTGCAGGTTGTGGACAGGGGAGTCGAGGCTGTCTCCCTTGATGTCGAAGAGCGTCTGCAGAGTGGGGACCTGCACGGTGGCCGACGACATGGTCTCGCCCGCCCGGGGGAGGTAGTAGAGCGTCTGCGCGTCCCTGTCGAGATAGAACTCGCCGGGCTCGGTGAGGAACTCGTGGGCGTTCTCGAAGTGCAGGGGAGAGCCGTTGGACAGCAGCGGATACGGCCGCTGGAAGAGGATGCCCGCCTCGTGGTCCTGGATCGAGACGCTCGCCAGGCCGCCGCTCGTGGTGTACGACTTCAGCCGCAGGTAGTTCTCGGCCCACTGCAGTTGCAGCACCATCTCGACGCGGCTGAACTGGTCCCAGTTCGCCATCTGGGAGCTGAGGACCTTCAGCACCTGGGCCGTCTTGTCGCTGCCCTGGAGTTGGAAGTTGGAGCCGACATCCGGGTAGCGGGCGCGCGTGGCCCGTACGCCGTCGACGTACAGCTGCCGGAAGTCGAGGTTGCCGACCGATGCCTTGTACTGGCCGTTGCCGGCCGATGTCCAGCCGGTGATGGACTTGGCGCTGGAGACGACCGGGGTCTCCGAGCCGTACGCCTTGTAGATGACGTTGTGGCCGTTGGTTCCCGAGTCGGCGGTGGTGAAGTCGACCGGGCTGGTGAGGGAGTACGTGCCCCCGCGCAGATTCACGACGATGTCCCCGGACATGGCCGAGTTCACCGTACGCACCGCGTCGCGTGCCTTGGTGATCGTCTTGAAGGCCGCCGATGTGCTGGTTCCCGAGTTGCTGTCACTGCCGTTGGTGGGGTCCACGTAGAAGCTGGTGTCCGCCGCGTGCGCCGCCTGTGCGGGCAGGGCGACGGCCGTTGCCACCAGCAGGGTCTGCAACAGTCCCACGATGAGCCGTGCGGGTCTCATGCTGTTGATCTCCTTACCTCGTTGCGCAGCGCGCCGCCGGAAGTCCCGTACGCCGTCTGCGTCCTAGGAGGGGCTGTCGGTGTCCGGGTCGCCGAGATGCCAGATCTCGGGGAGGTCCGTCCACTGGCCCCCGGTGCCTCGGTCGGGCCACGGTTCCTGGCACGGATCGGTGAGCTTCCACCACCGCCTGGTCACCGGGTCGGCCGCGATCGACGCCATGTCGGCCTCGAAGTCCTCGCCGTCGTACTCGAAGTAGGAGAAGAGGACGTCGTGATGGCGGAAGATGCTGTAGTTGCGCACGTGGGCGCGGTGCAGCGCGGCTTCGACGGCGGGCCAGACAGCGGCGTGCAGGGCGAGGTAGTCCTTGCGCCGTTCGGGTCGGAGCCTGATGGTCTGGGCGACTCGCTTCACTTCCCGGCCTCCCCGCCCAGAGAGCCGGCGCCGGTCCTCACGGGTGCCTCGGCCGAGAACGGCGTGCGGTAGCCGGGTGTCCGCGTACGCAGGGTCAGCCGGAGCGTGAGCCGTATGCACGTGGAGGCGGGCAGTACGACGGTCAGCAGGGAGTCGCCGACGGACGCTTCCGCCTCGGTGACGGCCGGTTCCCCGTGGCCGTAGTCGTACATGTCCCCGACCCACGAGTCGTCCTCGCATGTCGTGTAGCGCACCGAGGTGATCGTGTGTTCGGCGAAGGCACCGGCCTGGACGACGACCGTCCGAGCGCGGTCGGCGGAGAGGTTGACCAACTCGACGACGGTGGCCTCGGGGGCGATCGAGGTCACCAGGGCCGCAACCTCGGGCGGCAGTCCCGCGCGGCGCGCCTCGCCGTCGTGGTAGCGCACCCGCGCCTGCTGCAGACCACCGTTGTAGAGGACCTGCGGACCGCCCCATGTCAGCTGGACGAGCGCCTCGGTGACCACCGGGTTCGACTGCTGCCACACGTGGATGTCCTCCTCGGCCACGTCCAGGTCGCGGTAGCGGTCCATGCGGGCGAGACGGTGGCGGATCTGCGCCTGGGCTGCCGCGAGGATCCGCTCCGGGTAGCCGGGATCGTCGCCCGCGAGGAAGGCGAACCACGCCTCTTCGTGCCCGGACTCCTCCTTGGCCCGGAAGGCCCGCACGTCACGCCAGTCGAGTCCGCCGGCATCGCGCAGTCCCTCCAGGCGGGCCCGGTCGGCCGGAGCGGCGGTGTGATGCCACAGCGCCACCGGCACGGCGGGGGTGACGGGGTTGTGGTCGAACCATCCGGAGTCGTTGTGGCGGAAGGGGATGTGCAGGGTGGGTGTGTGGATGTCCGGACCGAGTTGGGCGAGCCACTTGGCGGGGAGGCTGGAATCGGAATCGGTGAAGGCCATCACCTTGCCGTGACCGATGAGGGTGTCGAGGCTGGTCGTGACCATGGAGAGGTAGTCGTCGTCACCGGTGACCGTGGCCGCCGCGAGTGCCGCCACACAGGCCGCGTGGCCGACGCTGTGCCAGCCGTGCGGCCAGGACCAGCCGTAGTGCCCGCCGTACCAACGGCCTTCGAGGAGGCCGCCGACCGTGCCGTCCGGTCCGACGTTGTCGGGTATCACGCCGCCGTTGGCCTTCGCGCGCTCACGCCATGCGCCGACGTACTCGACGATCCAGTCGCGGTACCGTTCCTCGCCGGACAGGATCCAGGCGTTGAGGACCAGCCCGGCCGCGGCGAGGTTGACCGCGGTGTCGCCGCTGCCCATGCGGTCGCGCATCTCGCTGCCGAGACGTGGGTCGGCGGACAGCGGGGGTTCGGGCGCGTCGGCCGGCTGGATCCAGTCGAGCGGAAAGCCGTACAGCTCGGCTTCCTTGGGGAGCCAGGGGTAGGAGTCGGTCTCGGACAGACCGCGCCGGCCGGGGTCGCTGCCGTTGTGCGGGCGCGTGATGATGCGGTGCTCGGGGTCGTAGTTGCCCTTCGCCGGATCGACGTACAACTCGGCGAACCGCAGGGCGCGTTGCGACCAGCGCTCGGGGGCGGCCATGCACAGGAAGTACAGCAGCAGCAGACTCTCGCCCTGGTGGAACCAGTCGTAGCCGCGCTCGAACTCGTCCTGGAGCATGGCCAGTTCGGTCAGCTGCCGGGTGACGCCCTCCCAGTGCTGCTCGGAGGCGGGCAGCAGGTCGTCCGCGCCGCCGAGCAGATACAGCTGGGGCCAGTTGAAGAACGCCTCGTAGAAGTCGTCGACGCCGTCACGGGTGGAGAGCCGCCCGTTGTAGTTCAGGCGCCCGTCCGGGCCGGTGAACTCCCGCTCGAAACGGCGCCAGGCGTGGTCGAGCAGGTCGAACAGCGCGCGCTGTGCCGGCGCCCAGCCGGGAGGTTCGAGCAAGGGCACACTGGCTCGCACTCCGGCGGAGGACACCGGGCCGTCGGAGGAGGCGGTGTCCTCGCCGGCAGAGCGATCGGCAGGACTGAAGGGCATGGGAACGTCTCCGTTCGGGAGGGGAAAGCGGTGGGGGCTGCCGGGACGACGGTCCGTGGCGCTATTCCTTGGTGGCGCCGGCGAGCATTCCGGTGACCAGGAAGCGCTGCGAGAAGAGGAAGACGACCAGGACCGGAGTGATCGCGACCAAGGTGGCCAGGGCGAGTTGAGGCCGCTCGACGGCGAGGGATCCGACCGTCGGGTTGAAGGAGGGCACGCTGCTGAGCAGGGTGCCGACACCCACCTGCACCGGCATCTGGTCGCTCTCGGGCAGCATCACGTAGGGCAGGAAGTAGTTGGTCCAGTTGGCCACGAAGCTGAAGAAGCCGACGAGCGCGACGACGGGCGACGCGAGGGGAAGGGCGATGTGCCGGAAGACCCCGAACTCGCCGCATCCGTCGATGCGGGCGGCCGCCAGCAGATCCCGGGGCACCGCGGTGGTGAAGTAGATGTAGGTCAGGTACACCCCGAACGGGTAGAACGAGTACGGCAGGATGATCGACCACATCGTCCCGATGAGATGCACCGCGTTGAGCTCCAGGAACAGAGGGACCACCAGCGTCGCGTTCGGCATCAGCATCACGATCAGCGTGGCGACGAGCAGAGCGCGACGTCCGCGGAACTCCGTCATCGCCAGTGCGTAGCCGGCCGGCACGGCGACGCACAGCGTGATGACCAGGGAAACTCCCGCATAGATCGCCGAGTTGCGCAGCCACAGCAGGATCGCGTTGTCCTGGAAGGCGGTCAGCGCCTGCCAGTTGGCCCTGAGCGCGTGCCAGGAGCCGAAGGAGAGCGGGTTGCCGTGCACGAGTTGGTGGTCCGTCTTCGTGGCGGCCAGGACGAGCCAGAGCACGGGCAGGACGAAGAACACCGTGAACGCGGCGAGTACGGCGGCCACCAGCGCCCGGGACGCGTAGCGCCGGGCGGGAGGGCGGCGGGCACGGGTGGGCCTGCGTGGCGCGGGGCTCGCGCTGACTTCTCCGTGACGTGGACGCACACCGGGGTGCGTGGGGGTCTCACTCGGCATCGAAGAATCCCGACCGTGCGACGAAGAGGGCGGCGGCCGACAGACTCACGACCAGGAGCTCGACGGAGACGGCCGCGGCGCCGTTGATGTTGTTCATCTGGAAGGCGAAGTCGTACGACAGCTGGTTGAGCGAGTAGTCGCGTCCCGCAACTCCCACACTGGCCAGGGACAACAGCTGTGGCTCGACGAAGAGTTGGGCGCCGCCGGCGAAGGCGAGGATCACCATGTAGACGATCCATTTGCGCAGCATGGGGATCTGCACCCGCCAGGCGGTCTGCCAGGCTCCCGCCCCGTCGATGCGGGCGGCCTCCATCACGTCCTTGGGGATGTTGTTGAGCGCGCCGTAGATGACGACGATCCAGCCGCCCGCGCCGGTCCAGAACGCGATGATCGTGAACAGCAGGGGCAGGTGGCCGGGGGCGATGACTTCGCCGAACGTGTCGTATCCGAGGGCGCCCAGGAGGGAACTGACGGGGCTGACCGTGGGGTCGAGAATGAACAGCCAGACCAGCACGCTCGCGGCGCCCGCGAGGGCACCGGGAATGTAGAAGAGGAACCTCAGGGCCTTTCCGGCGCCGCCGGAGGCGAGCCGGTGCAGCAGCAACGCGAGGCCGACCACGATCACCACGAGCGAGACGAGCCAGAACAGGAGGTAGAGCCCGACGTGCCCGAGGGCCGGCACGAACCGGAAGTCACGCATGGTGGTGGCGAAGTTGTCGAAGCCGGTGAACGCGCCCTGGGCGTTGCTGAAGGCGAAGTAGACGGCGTAGGCGGTCGGGACGACACCGAACGCGATCAGCAGCACGAGATAGGCGGCGACGAACGCGGCGCCCGCCCGCCCCTGCCGCAGGGCGCCCTGGGGACGCCGACGGACGGAGCCGACGGGGGACTGGATCGCGGTCACTGGGAGACCTTGTATCCGTTGGACTTGGCGTACTTGATGATGGAGTCCTGCCAGGCGGGCAGCAGCGAGACGATGCTCTTGCCCTGCGTCAGCCCGGGCTTGACCGTCGCGGCCCAGATCGCTTCCTGGCTGAACTGGCCCGATCCCCAGCCCGGCCAGACCTGGGTGGAGGCGTCCTTCAGTACGTGGATGTCCCCCGCGAAGTAGCCGGAGGCGTTCTGCTCCTTCAACCAGGTCTCCGCCGCCGGGGCGTAGGCGGGGAAGCCGGGTGCGACCTTGCCCTGGTAGGCGTCGTCCGTGGTGACCCAGGTGATGAAGTCGGTGGCTGCCTTGATGTGTTCGGAGTGCTGGGACAGCAGCCAGGTACCGCCGCCCACGTTGCCGGTCGACGGCGAGGTCTCACCGCTCCACTGAGGTATGGGCGCCGCCGCGATCTGTTTGGCCGGCGTCTTGAAGGTGCCCTTGAACAGCGCGCCGCCGTACCAGGAGGGGCCGGGCATCATCAGCACCTTGCCGGCCTTGTTCTTGCCGAAGTCGGTGCTGAAGACCCCGCTGATGGACATGGACTTCTTCTTGATCAGTACGTCCATGAGCGCGGCCATCTTCGTGCACGCGGCGCTGGTGGTGTTCACGGAGACCGACTTGGCGCCGGTGATGTGGTTGGCACCGCACTTGCCGGCCCACAGGTAGATCTCCGGAGTGAAGGAGTCGCCGGCGTCGCCCACCAGGTATCCGGGGTGCTCGGCGGCCACCTTCTCGCCGAGCTGCTGGTACTCCTCCCAGGTCGTCGGCACCGTGTAGCCGAACTGCTTCATCAGCGGCGCGTTGTACCAGAGCACGGCCTGCGAGAGGTCGTTGCGCAGGCAGTAGACCGTGCCGCCCACCGTGCAGACGTCGTTGGCGCCCTTGGCGAACTTCCCGAGGGTCTGCGCCGGGACGAGCCCCTTGTTCAAGGGGGCCGCGAAGTTGGCGTCGACCGCCCAGGTCACCTCGTTGTTCTGCGAGCTGAAGACGACGTCCGGCCAGCCCTTGCCGGTGCGGTTGAAGAGCTGGACCTTCGTCTGCAGGTAGTTCGAGCCGTTGGCGTCGCCGTCGTAGGTGACGATGTCGAGCTTCACGTCCGGGTGGAGCTTCTGGTAGAGCTTCGCGGCGGCCAGCCGGGTCGAGTCCACCCACACGGTCAGGGCCCCGCTCTTCTGCGGCACCTGGTTGAAGCCGTCCTTGCTGTTCGTGCCCGTGGTGCCGCCACCGCAGGCCGTGGCGGCCGCGACCACGACGGCCACGCACCCCGCGAGGAGAGCCGATCGCCGTTTGGCCGACGCTCTGCTTCGGACAACTGACTGCTTCATCGCGGTCATGAGTGACTCCATTACGTGGCTGGCGTCCAGAGGGAACGGCATGGGTCGTCGCTCCGAAATTAGGCGCCTTATCTGGGCTCCGGTCAAGAAGATGTGCAGTCCCAAAATTGGATTCTCTGGCCACTTAGGTCGTTGATATGTGCCGAATAATTAGGTAGATGGCGAAATATGTGCCAGATGGCACTGGAGGGTTGCCGTGGACTCTGCGAAATAAATACGATTCATTTGGCCGCGTGAGGTGTTCAGTAGAGTGACTGCGAAGGGACGGCTCGCTCAGTGAGACCAGCGACAGGGGTGACGGCTTTGGGTGGAGGGGCGGACGTGGGGCGCGACTACCGTCCGGGCTATGAGCTCGTCGCGGAGCGGATCCAGGAGTTCATCGCCGAGTCGGGCCTGGTCCCCGGCGACCGGCTGCCGACGGAGAACGACCTGGCCGAGCGGCTGGGCACCAGCAGGGCGGTGGTGCGCGAGGCGGTCAAGATCCTTTCCGCCCTCGGGCGGATCCGGGCGCACAAGGGCCGTGGTCTCTTCGTCGCGGACGACGAGGGCATGCTCAGTGCCAGTCGCTGGGGCGGGTTCTTCCGACCCACCGACCTGGACCACATCTTCATGCTGTTCCAGTTCCGCCGGATCCAGGAGATGGCCGCCGCCGGCATCGCGGCGACAAGCGCGACCCCTACCGAACTCCGGGCGATGCAAGTGGCCGTGGAGACGTGCCGTCACGGTTTCGTCCACGGCCAGGTCGAGGTGTTCAACCAGGCCGACGACGACTTCCATGCCGCGGTCGCGGCGGCCTCCCACAACAGCTTCCTGGTCGACGCCGTGCGCGACGCACGCCGGCTGCAGCGGCAGTCCAGTGCCCTCGGTATCCACGACACGCTCAGCGCTCAGTCCGAGGCCGCCGTCGAGGAGCACGCCGCCATCTACGAAGCCGTACGTGACGGGCGGCCGGAAGCCGCGGCGCAGGCCACCGCCGTACACCTCGACAGGACCCTCGAGAACTACCGTCAGGAAATCAAGCGGAGGGTCTTCGGGTGAGGGGAGGACGGGTCAAGTGCCGCGGGTCGGGACGCTGTTGACGGTGCCGCCCCCGGGGAGGCGCAGGGTCGCCTCCGCACCCCCGTCGGGATGGTTGCGGAAGGTCAGACGGGCGCCGAGCAGCCGGGCCTGACCGGAGGCAATGGCCAGGCCCAGGCCCGTTCCCGCGGACTCGGAGCCGGTGCGGAACCGCTGAGGGCCGGAGGCGGTGACGACGGCCAGCAGGTCGGGTGGGAAGCCTGGACCGTGGTCGCGGACCCGGACGACCGGTCCGGCGCCGTCCCCGTCCGTCTCAGCGTCCGTCTCGACGTCCACCTCGACCGTTACCGGCGGCGCGCCGTGCCGCAGGGCGTTGTGGACCAGGTTGGTGAGGATCCGCTCCACGCGCCGCGGATCGGTCTCCGCGACCGCGTCCGCGACGATCCGCAACTCCACGCGGCCGTCCGCTCCGTTGTGCGGTGGGTTGTTCGCGTGACCTGTCTTGGGGCTGTCCACCCGGCCGTCCGCCGGGCCGTGCGGCGGGTCGTTCACGTCGCCCGCTCCCGCGCCGTCCGCCTGCCCCTCCCTCCTCCGGCTCACCACCCGTCCCTCCGCCCCGTCGAGCCCGGCCACCGCGCGCCGGGCCATCGCGCTGACCTGCCGGGGCTCGGTCTCCACCGACACCGCGTGGGCGTCGAGGCGGGCGACCTCAAGGACGTCTTCGACCAGCCCGCGCAACTTGTGCACCCCGCCCGCGACCAGCGCGGACGCAGGGCCGGGCGGCAGCAGGCCGGTCGCGGTCACCATCGCCGCGACCGGAGTGCGCAGTTCGTGAGCGATGTCGGCCGTCACCCGCCGCTCGGCCTCCAGCCGGGCGGCGAGCGCGTCAGCCATGGCGTTCACGGAGGCCGCCAGCCGGGCGATCTCGTCTCCCCCTTGAGGGCCGATACGGGCGTCCAGGTCGCCGTGGGCGATGCGTTCTGCCGTACGGGCGGCGGCGGTGGCCCGGCGGCCCATCCGCACGCCGAGGGCCAGACCGGCCAGGGACACGACCACGGTGGCCGCCGCGCCCGTGGTGACCAGCGTCCGGTCCAGCCCCTCCAGCTCATCGATCTCACCGCCGTAAGGACGCGACAGCGCGAGCACGGTCCGGTCGGAGATACGGGTCGCCGCCCACAGCACCGGATCGGGCCCGTCCTGGAGATAGGTGACGCGGACGCCGCGGCGCACCTCCCTCGACACGGGCGCGGGCAGGTCCGGGGGGTCGAGCCGGGCCTCCGACTTGCGGCTGGCCGCCTGTTCGTAGACGGCGGTCATCAACCGCCGGTCCAGGTCGGAGCGGGCCGAGGCCAGTTGGTCGGTGGCGGTGATGCGCTGGACGAGCAGCCCGACCGCGCTCGCGACGCAGACGGCCGCCGCGGCGACGGCCAGAGCGACCTTCGTGCCGATGTCCAGCCGTATGTTCATGGGAGTCGTACCGATGCGCCGGCCCACTACGGGCGCAGCTTGTAGCCGAAGCCGCGCACCGTCTCGATGCGTTCACGGCCGATCTTGCAGCGCAGCCGCCGTATGTGGACGTCCACCACCCGGGTGTCGCCGGACCAGGCGTAGTCCCACACCCTCTCCAGCAGCAAGTCCCGGGTGAGCACCGTGCCGGGCGCGGCGGTGAACTCCTGCAGCAGCTTCAGCTCCGTGGTGGTGAGGGCGAGCGGCTTCCCCGCCCGGTACACGTCCAGGGTCTGCGGATCGAAGGCCAGATCGCCGAAGGTGAGCGGGGCGCGGCCCGGCCGCTGCCCGGCGGGCGCGGCCCGGCGCAGCAGGGCGCGGATCCGGGCGACCAGCACCATCCCGTCGAACGGCTTGGTGACGTAGTCGTCGGCGCCGGCCTCCAGCCCCATCACCACGTCCACGGGATCGTTGCGGGCCGAGATGAGCAGCACCGGCACTCCCGACTCCTCGCGGATACGGCCGGCCAGGCTCACCCCGTTCAGGCCGGGCAGCATGATGTCCAGGACGGCGACGTCCGGCGCCTGCTCCCGGAACAGGGCGAGCCCGGTCATCCCGTCGGCTGCGGTGCGCACGGCGTAGCCGCTGCTCACCAGGGTGAGACGAGTCGCCTCCCGGATCATCTCGTCGTCCTCGACCAGCAGGACCTCGTGCATGTGTGTCTCCTGAGACGTCGTGCTCCGGCCCCGGAGGACCAGTCGCATGTGTCGGTGACCCGGCGGTCCGTTCACGGGCGCGGGGGCGGAAACGTTGTCATGCCGCCGGCACCCCCAGGTGCAGGTCACCGACGTCCATCGCCCAGTCGGGCGCGGGCGGGGGCGCGGGGCTGAGTACGGCGTTGCTGTAGTAGGCGGCGTACTCGCGCTTGACCAGGCCGCTGAGAACGAGACGCACGGGGTAGTACGGCGGATCGTTCTTGCCGTGGGGACACAGTGACTGGCAGGAGAAGTCGACCACCAGCCCGGTCGCGACCGCCCGGGGCGTGCCCCAGCCGCGCCACTTCAGGCCGTACAGAGTGGTGACGTCGGTCAGATCCATCACGTCGGGGTGCTGCCGCGGGATGGAGCGTGCGTCGTCGAGGTAGACCGGCCCCGTCCAGCGGATCGCGGTCGGCGCCGGGCCCTCGGCCCGCGTGCCACCGGCCACCGTGCCGCATCCGGCCAGGCCCAGGAAGCTCATGGCGAGCAGCAGGCAGCACGCCGGTCCGCCGTATCGCATGCCGCTCTCCTTCCCGCCGGTGCCAGCAGGAGACCACCTTTGCGGCTCCCGATTAACGAGACATGTCCTGACATCGAGAAGTCGGTAAACCGCGGAAGCGCTCCCATACCTCTGTGACAGCCGTACGTCATTTCCGACCGGCGGCTGTGATCCGGCCGCCCGGCCACTGTCATGCGCGGCTGGTCCTCTTTGGCCAGCCGGGGCGCACAGCCCCGGAAAGGGTCCGGAACCAGGATCCGAGACAAGACCAAGGAGCCACCATGTCCTCATCCGAGATGTTGAAGACGTCGCCCGAGAAGCGGCGCGGCCTCGCACGGCGGCGTGCCCGGATGGTCGCCGTTCCCGCCATGCTGCTCAGCCTCACCGTCGGCGGGCTCGGCCTGTCCAGCGCCGCGCACGCCGCCGATTCCCCCCAGTGCCCCCCTGGGTCGGACCCGAGCTGCGGGACGTCCTCCAACAACGGCAAGGCGCCGATTTCGGGCGACGAACAGAACCCCGGAAGGCTGACTCCGGGAAAGATGCAGGCGTACACCCTGAACCTCTGGCGGAACTTCGGCTGGCCGAACTGGCGCGGCATCGGCGACCGTGACGCCTCCTGGGACGTCAACGACTACGTCGACCAGCGCGGCAACCGGCACCAGGAGTGGATCGAGACGGGCGGTCGATACTGGGACAACGGCAACTCTCTCCGGGACTTCATGAACGAGGGCCGTGCGGGCTCGTCGTCGCGGGGCTACCAGGGAACGTTCCAGGAGTACATCGCGCACTATTTCGACCACAACCCCAACGGGGAGGGCGAGCGGACGGGCCAGGACCGGTTCGTGCGTGCGATCAACACCGGTGACGTGTGGTTCACGCGGGACCACTACAACACCTTCACCTACCTCGGTAAGTTCTAGGGCCCGTCTTCAAACTGATCTTGCCCAGAGTAGGAATGACGCGAGACTGACCGCTGCCTCGTAGGAGGTGGCGGTCTTGTCGTATCTGGTGGCGATGCCGCGGAAGCCCTTGAGCTGGTTGAAGCAGCGCTCGACTACGTTGCGGCGGCGATAGATGTGACGGTCGAATGCCGGTGGCCGGCCGCCGCGGCTGCCGCGGTTGTGCCGGTGTCGCTGCTGGTCGGCTTTCTCGGGGATGGTGCAGGCGATACCGCGTTTACGCAGGTAGGCGCGGAATCCTCGGGAGCTGTAGGCCTTGTCGGCGATGACCTGGGCGGGTTTGGAGCGGGGACGTCCACGTCCGGTCCGCGGGACCCGGATCCGTTCCAGGAGGGGACGTGCGCAGATGCTGTCGTGGCGTTGGCCGGGTGTCAGCAGGATCGCGAGCGGGCGGCCCTTGCCGTCGCAGGCGAGATGGATTTTGGTGGTCAGGCCTCCTCGGGATCGGCCGAGGGCGTGATCGTCTGGTTCGTCCGGCCGGTGGGTCCCCCTTTTCGGCCGGTGGCGGCGGCGTGCTGGTGGGCGCGGACGATGGTGGAGTCGATCTGGACGAGCCAGTCGATGTCGCCGGCCGCGTCCGCGTGGGCCTGGATCTGCTGGAGGGCCCGGGTGAACATGCCGTCCAGCGCATAGCGGCGGAAGCGGGTGTAGACCGTCTGCCATGAGCCGTAGCGATCCGGCAGGTCCCGCCAGGAGATCCCGGTCCGGATCTTGTAGACCATCCCGTTGACGACCCGCCGATCCTCCACACGCGGCCGGCCCGTCGCGGCACGCGGTATGAGTGGAGCGAGTAACTCCCACTCCAGATCGGTGAGTTCATGGCGACGTATCACCACACCATGATCCACCATCCGGTGATCTTTGAAGACGGACCCTAGTACGTCACAGGGCCGGCAGGAACCCCGGGACCGGACTTCGGTTCAAGAGGTCGTTGCAGCACTCCGACGCAGGGGAACGCGATGGACTTCGAGATCCGGAAGGATCGGAGGCCGCAGGGCCCAGGAGGCTCCTGAAGGAGCGTGAGCTCTACCTTTCCCTTGTGGATCAAGGGATGAGCAGCACGCAGGCCGGCCGGATCGTGGGGGTGCGTCCCCGGACCGGCCGGGAGTGGCGTCATGGACGGCCCGAAGGCCGGGTGAAGAGACCGCGACCGCGGGCGCAGGACGCGCCGGCGGTCGCGGCCCGGTCTGCGACGACGCCCTATCAGGCACACCATCCCCGAGCCGAAGGACCAGCGAGCCCATCGCAAAAGACGCGGCAGCAAAGGCGGCCGGCCCGCCGGCCTCGACAGCCGGATCCACAAACGCCGCAACGAGGTCGAGCGGACCGTCAACCGGCTCAAGAACTCCCGTGCCGTCACTACGACAACAGGGCCCACGTCTTCCACGGCACCGTGGCAACCGCTGCGATCAGGCTCTGACTCCGCCCATGACCCGCCGGACAGGTCCTGGCCCTCCGGCTTTGCGGTACTCGTGCTCCACGCCCCCCACAGGTCGGCCAGACCATGGCAGTCGGCTCAACTCCCTTGCGGCCCCTGTCGCCCCACGCCGCGACCCACGAGCGGGCAAGCGGACAGCCAAGGGAACCGCCGGACAGAGTCCAGGCCCGGTTCATCAACTCGTCGATCGGCCGGGCGGCCTTCGCGGGAACTGTGGCCGCCGCCTTGACGGCTGACTCGACGAAAAATCGACGGCAACCTTTTCGCCTCGGGCGGCTACTGAGCAGCGGAACACCGGCTCGCTCTTCCGAACGGATGCACATGCAGGGAACCAGACAGGCCGCGCGGCAGCGCAGACGTCGACGCGGACTGATGATGGGCACTACCGCGGTGTTGATCGCCGCAGGACTTCTGGTCTGCCTGGTCGTGGCGATGAAACCCGACCGCAAGGCCGACGAGGGGCAGGCCCGGGCCACGTCCGTCGCCGAATACAAGGGGACCGCTGCGCCGACGTCGCCAGGGCGGAAGCCGTCCACACCGTCCCCGTCCGCCGCCTCACCGAGCGTTTCAACGAGCGCTCCGGCCACGCCGACGGCCTCTGCGAGCGCATCGACGGCGCGGTCGTCGGCTCGGCCGCGGACGGTTCCCGCCACGCCGTCCTTGGCCGGGCGAATCCGGCCCAAGACCACGTATCAAGGAGTCGCCACTGTCTACAAAGCCGGGGTAGGGGACGGCGCCTGCTCGTACGGGCCGAGCGGCGACATGATGATCGCGGCGATGAACACCACCGACTACGAGACGTCCAGAGCCTGCGGGGCATACGTGCTCGTCCGGACGGCGAGCGGCGCCTCCGTCACGGTCCGGATCACCAACGAATGTCCGCTGCCCTGTGCACCTGGTCAACTCGACCTCAGCGAACAGGCCTTCGCGAAACTGGCCCCTGTCTCGACGGGCCGGCTCACGATCACCTGGAGCCTGCTCAGCCCCGACACGTCGGGCACGATCTCGATCCGCTACAAGAACGGATCCAGCCCCTACTGGTGCGGCATCCAGGCGATCGGCCACCGCAACCCGCTTGCCCGGCTCGAGGTCCGCGCCGGCGGTGGCTGGCGCCAACTGGCGCGCACCGACTACAACTACTTCCTGTCCCCCGACGGAAGCGGATGCGGCGGTGCGATCAGGCTCACCGACATCTACGGAGAACGACTGACCGTCAACGGGATCGCGCTGCGGCCTGACGCCGTGCAGCCCACGCGGGTCCAGTTCGCCCGCCACTGACCTTGCCGCCGATCCCGTTGGCCTTCGGTGTGCCAACGGGATCGGGGCCGCAGGCGTGGGCTGGGTCAGAACATGGTGTTGTCGTTCCTGGACGTGGGCGGGATCACCTGGAGGACGTCCCAGTGTTCGACGATCCTGCCGACCGCGTCGAAACGGAAGATGTCGATGCCCGCGTACTCCTCGGCGGGCCAGGTCTGGTGGCAGTGCAGGATCACGTGGTCGCCGTCGGCGAAGGCGCGCTTGACCTCCACCCGCTTGCCCGGGTACTCGGCGGCCATGCGCTCGAAGTAGTCGACGAACGCCTGCTTGCCGTCGCCGACATGTGGATTGTGCTGGATGTAGGTGTCGCCCGCGTACCGGTCGATGGCCTCCGCGGGGCGGCACTGGTTGAACATCAGGTCGTAGAACGCCTGAGCCGTGGCCTTGTTCTTCTCCGGGTCGCTCATGATGCCACCGTCGGGTCGGGTGCCGGGTGCGGCACGGTGAGTGCGTCGAGTAGGCGGTCGGCGCCGACGGGGACGGACAGGGTCCGGG